>JAFUGB010000417.1 GCA_017469605.1 Clostridia bacterium | reverse complement strand
TGTCCTCCGGCGTGGAGATGATCAGGATGTCCTGGATGCCCGCCAGCATCAGTGTGCTCAGCGGATAATAGATCATGGGCTTGTCGTACACCGGCAGCAGCTGCTTGCTGGTTACCATGGTCAGGGGATACAGCCGCGTTCCCACACCGCCCGCAAGAATGATGCCTTTCATATGTGGATGCTCCTTATCTCTTTGGAAAATGAAATATGTATACTCATCCATATACAGGATATCATAAACAGCCCAAATTGTCCACCGGAAAAAGCGGCGGCCGCCGCTGTTCACGGAGCCCTGTTTGTGGTATACTTCCTTATGTAAGGACGGTACAAGCCATGATCAATCAAACGGTAAAAACCAAGCTTGCGCTCCTGCCCGACAGCCCGGGCTGCTACCTGATGAAGCACCAGGGGCAGATCATCTACGTGGGCAAGGCGGTCAACCTGAAGAACCGGGTGCGCAGTTACTTCCATACCAGGGAGCATACCCCCAAGGTGGCGGCCATGGTGGCCCAGGTGGACGATTTTGATATCCTGCTGTGCAATACCAACCTGGAGGCGCTGGCGCTGGAGTGCAACCTGATTAAACTGCACAAGCCCCACTATAACATCCTGCTCAAGGATGATAAGCACTACCCCTATGTGCGCATCGATAAAAACGAGCCCTTTCCCCGGGTGACCATCGCCCGGCGCATGCAGAAGGACGGGGCACAGTACTTTGGCCCTAACATCGGCGCCGCCGCCGTGCGGGACGCGCTGGAGGTGCTGCGCAAGGCGTTTCCCCTGCGCACCTGCGATAAAAAGCTGCCCCTGGCCCGCCCCATCCGCCCCTGCGTCAATCATGAGATCGGCCGTTGCCTGGCTCCCTGCGCGGGCAAATGCACCCAGGAGGAATACAGACAGGTGATCGACGGCGTGATTTCCTTTTTAAATGGAAACGTGAAGGATATCACCGAAAAGCTGCAGCGCGAAATGAAGGAAGCTTCGGCGGCCTGGAATTTTGAGCTGGCCGCCCAAAAGCGCGACGCGCTCAAGGATATAGAAGGCATGCTGGAGCGCCAGCGGGCCATCCAAACCAACGACGCCCAGCAGGATGTGCTGGCCCTGGCCCAGGACGGCCTGGACGCCATGGCCCAGGTGCTGATCATAAGGAACGGCCGCATCATCGGGGGCGAGAGCTTCGCCCTGCCCGGGGAGGGCAACGAGCCCCCGGAAACCGTGCTTACCGAGTTTGCCCTGCGCTATTATGCCGACCGCCAGCCGCCCCGGGAGATATTGGCCCCCCGCATGGAGGATGCCGAAACCATGCAGCAGCTTTTGCGGGAAAAGCGCGGCAGCGCGGTAAACGTGGTCATTCCCCAGCGGGGCGAAAAGCGCGCCCTGGTGCTCATGGCCGAGCGCAACGCCGCCGACGCCCTGGAAAAGCGCAACGCCCGCCAGCAGGTGCACGAGGAACGCACGGTGGGCGCCTGCAGGGAATTGGCCCAGGTCATCGGCATGGCGGGCTTCCCGCACCGCATTGAGGGCTTTGATATTTCCAACACCCAGGGCGTGCTCAGCGTGGCCAGCATGGTGGTATTCATCGACGGCGAGCCCGCCCACCGGGAATACCGGCATTACCGCATCAAAACGGTGGAGGGTCCCAATGATTTTGCCAGCATGAACGAGGTGCTGTCCCGCCGCTTTGCCCGCACCCAGCGGGAAGAGGAGGGCGAACGCTGGGTCATGCCCGACCTGATCCTGGTGGACGGCGGCCCCCAGCAGCTGCGCTTTGCCCAGGAGGCCATGCGCCAGTATAATATTCAGGTGCCCATGTTCGGCCTGGCCGAGCGGCTGGAGGAAATCTGGCTGCCGGGCAGGGAGGAAAGCATCCTCCTGGACCGCCGTTCGCCCGCCCTGCACCTGATCCAGGCCATCCGGGACGAGGCCCACCGCTTTGCCATCACCTATCACCGCTCGCTGCGGGGCAAGGCCCAAACCCACTCCTCCCTGGAGGACATCCCGGGCATCGGCCCCGGCCGCCGCCGGGCGCTGCTGCAGTACTTCGGTTCCATCAAACGCATGAAGGAGGCCGATGTCGATACCCTGCTGCGGGTCAGCGGTATGACCCGCCCCGCCGCCCAGGCGGTGTATGACGCCTTGCATCCCAGGATCCAGGAGGAAGGACCACAATTGTAAAAATATCTTGACAATTCATTTCAAATCTATTACAATTATGTAAAGTCCATTCTTTGGGCCCATTTGTTCTGTACGTCCTGATGGAGGGTTATCAGCCATGAAAAAACAATGGATGCTTATATTGCTGCTGACGGCGGCGCTGGCGCTTTGCTGCGTTTCCGGCATCGCTGAGGAGGAGGGCGGCGGCCAGGTATCGCCCATGGACCTGATTCAGGGCCTGGTGCAGTCGGGTGAAAGCCCGCTGTACTCCCTTCCCGATGATTACGATCCCGCTTCCGAGGAGGATAACGCCGTCGCCGTGGTGCCCGCCGTCAGCGCGGGCTCCGGCAAGGTTTACGCGGGCGCCACG
Organism: Clostridia bacterium; assembly: GCA_017469605.1. GTDB lineage: Bacteria > Bacillota > Clostridia > Christensenellales > Aristaeellaceae > SFMI01. The sequence continues at coordinate 1,114 of JAFUGB010000417.1, read as the reverse complement.
CCCATTCCCATCGATCCCATCGATCTGCCTACCCCCACGCCCCGGCCGGAGCTGACCTTTACCTACGGCGATTACGTGGCCAGCAAGCTGGGCCTCACCTTTAAATCGGCCGTCGGCTATGAAGTCAACGACAACATCAGCGGCAAGTATATCCTTACCGAACCCGCCGCTGCCGTGAAGGATAATTATCCCTGCACCATTACGCTGGAAATTTCCGGTATCACCAAAAACTACGCGGTATCCGATGTGAAAACCAGCCTGGCCCGGTACCTGTCCGCCGAGGGCGCCCAGTATGAAACCTGGGAAACCATGCAGGCCGCCAGTAAAACGCTGATGAACGGCAAGGGCTATTACAACAATTACCGCGGCGTGCTGTCCGACGGCACCATTGTGCGCGGCCGGGTGCATATGGCCATCATCAATGACAGCCAGCTGCTCACGCTGCACATCTCCTGCCCCGGTTGGTTCAACAGCAGCTACATGAAGATTTACGACCAGATCCACAGCTCCATCAAGCCCATCCAGTGATATTGCCTGAAGCCCGATAGAACAGAAAACGCCGCCCAGGAGCCGGGCGGGCCCTTGCCCTTTCCCGGCGGCTGTTGGCGGCATAAGAAAAAAACTCCTTCGGCCCGCCGGCCGGAGGAGCGTTTATTATTGCGGGTTCAATGACGGTCAGAATACGATTTTGGGTTCCTTTTCATTCCTGCGGTAAATGCTGAACTTGCGGCCGATGCACTGCACCGGGGCGGCGCCCAGCTTTTCGCAAAGCGCGTCGCAGGCTTCCCGGGGAGAAAGGGGCGCCGATTCATTCAGCGAGCACTTGATCAGCTCCCGGGCTTCCAGCGCGTCGTAGGCTTCCTTCACGGTGGCTTCGGTGATGCCGTCCTTGCCGATGTACAGCACGGGCTGCAGGGTATTGCACAGGCTGCGCAGGGCAGCGCGTTGTTTTCCGGTCAAATCCATGGGGGCTCCTTTCAGGGGCTTGAAGAATACGCGGCTTTCTTTGGAAAGAAAGCCGCAAAGAAAACGTGCTGTGCCGCCGCGCGCCGCGCCTTTCCCCAGGGAAAGCCTGGCGCGGGGCGATCGGGGCCGCGGAGGCCCCTGTCCGCTT
>JAFUGB010000416.1 GCA_017469605.1 Clostridia bacterium | reverse complement strand
GGCAAATTCCTTGCTGGCCTTTTCCACGATCAGGGTGCTGGCGCCGTTCTCATAGGCGGCGCGGGCGGCCATTGCGCCGGCAGGGCCAAAGCCTACCACCACAACATCGGCGTCCCGGTCCCATGCCGGCATCCAGGAATGGGTTTCCTCCGCCAGGGCGGGCACAGCGCCGAGCATCATCAGCGCCATAAGCAGTGCAATGATCTTTTTCATATTGGTTCCCTCCATGTTTATTCCTGAGAAGCAGCCATGGCCGCAGCCACCGCTTCATTCAGCGCGTCGCAGGTAATGGTAGCACCGGTGATGGCGTCCACCTTCTCACCGTTGCTTTCCACCAGTTTGGGAATCTGGGTATTCAAGGCTGCCACGCCGATTTCCTCAGATTCATGGGCTTCCAGCACATCGATGGCCGTGATTTTGCCATCCGCAACGGTTACTTTAACCATCAGCCTTCCGCCCAGGCCATTGTTGCTGATGCCCAGATATTCATTTTCGCCCAGCTCCGCATTCGCCGCGGGTTCGAAAGCCGTAGCCTCCTCCACAGCCTGACGCACAGCGCCGGTGAACGCGATGCTGGACAGGGTAGCGCCGGCCACAACATCCACATCCGGAGAATTGGCGGATACGATATCCTTGGTCAGCTGCATGATGGCCGTGGTGCCAAGGCCGCGGGTTTCCTTCTGCTCCAGGGTTTTGATCGCTTTGATGGTATCGCCATCCATGGTGACCGCCACCCGGATGGTGCCGCCTACGCCGTGGTCATTTTGTCCGTAGAAAACGCCCTCCTCAGCCATTGCACCGCACATGGTAAGCAGCATGCACAGCACGCTCAAGAGGGCAACCGCCTTTTTTTTTCTGGCGCATGATGATCCTTCCTCCTCACATTTCTTCCATCAGGCTAACCTGATATCGATACTGTAAGCATTATATCCGGGACCGTTCAGCGGAAAAAGAGACAAAAAAGAGATTTGTTCCACAGAAAAGGCGCAAACGGAACAGAATTGAAAATCGTTTCATTTTCGATGAGATGAAAGAAAATCTCGACGCATGCGCTGATCGACCCATCAAAAATATTAATCAATGCTGGATCGTTCATGGTTTCTATCGCGATCCCTTCGGTGTGAAGCCCGTGAACTATACTTTTGAAGATATCCGGGAAACCATCGAAAACGACTTTCTCCCTACTGAAGATTTATGCAAAGCCTTCCATGCTGTTGTCGATAATGATCTGCCGGTGTGGGTGTTTCACGGGGTATGCGACGATACGATCAGCTTCTATGCGAGCTATTCCCAATATTCCATGCTGAAATATATGTATGAGCAAAAGGGCCATACCGGAGAAAATCTGGACAACCTGATCCGCGTCAAGTCGCTGGAAAACGAAGATTATTTCAGCGTCGGCGTTCCTGAAAGACACCAGGTTTCCAAGCTGGCTGTTCTGAACACGGAAATGCTGGACTGGATGTTCTTCCAGAGCAAGTGATCATACCGGAAGAAAAAACAACCTGAATTATGGTCCATCAATCGGGCCGCCTATGGTTCGTAGGCGGCTCGATCTGTTTTTTATATTGTTTCTCCAATTCAATTGCGAACGAAGATGCAGAATGAGAAATCGTTCCAAATTAGGAATGAAACTGCAGGAATATTAGAGGAATTTCATGGTTGAATGACGCTGTAGAGGATGATGGATTGCCTGAGAATTGTTCATGATTTAGTGGAGGAAGCAATAATAAAGTACAGTGTAAATATTTGGAAGCATAGGCTATATCAACATAGTGTTTATTGTTATATCGAATCGTCTTATTTGGTATTTGAATTGCCATTTTCCCCTGGTTCATGCTATGATTTATTATATCAAAGGGAAGTATTGTTTCTTCTCGGCAGGGAAGAAAAAGAAAGGAGGATAGGTTGTAACAGCACCAAAAGACCTTCCCGGAAAAGTCATATTTCTCAGAAAACGATTAGCTCAAGGAAAAAGAGGAAGGAGGATCTCTATGAAAAAGGCGTTTCTGTGTCTGCTTTCCCTGGCGCTACTGCTTACCAGCATTGGCGCGTACGCCGAAATCGTGATCTTCAATCGGCTCCCGGACAGTGTGGCGGATCTGGAGCTGGATCTGACTCATCCGATCGACAATATGGTAAAAGGTGCTTGGATCGAAGAAGTGAACCTGGGCGATGGAACCTTCGATATGTATGATTATCTTCCCGAGACTTCTCAAGTTTGTGAAAAAGCCATCCTAATCATCCTTGAATCCGGCGTGAAAGCCGATGAGTTTTTTGTGACAAGCGGATGGAAGGAAATTGCAGATGCCAACAATGTATCTATAATGATGGTCCCCAATGAATCCGCTTGGACAGAGGAAGACGCTGTGGCCAAGGTAAACGCCGCGTTTACAGCCGTGAAGCAGCGCCATTACTATGACATTTCCTGGGATTTGTTGGACCTGGTAGGATATGGTGACGGCGCTACCGCTGCCATGCAGTTTACCGTTTCTTCTCCTGATGCCTTCGCGGCTGTGGTGCTCTTTGGCGGCGATGCTGTGACTGCTGAATACCTGGAAACCGTGGGCGGCCAGCCTTCCCTGGAAGAAGGAATTGCAAAGAACGCGGTCAAATGCCCCGTGTGGGTGTTCGCTGAGGAAGCGGACGAGACTGTGCTGAGCGAAATCAACTATTGGAAGCAGGCCAACAATGGCTCCGATTTTGTATTCTCTAATGAATATGCCGACGTGGTATATATGCCCGCCGACGTGTACCACGGCCTGCAGATGGACGATTGGAACATTGCCCAAACTCGCCTGACCGTCGGCAAGTATACCGACGGTACCGGCGTTGACCTGCTCCAGGAAGTGTACGATGAATTTCTGGCCATGTATGCCCGCCATCGTGGCATTGGTAACCAAGAGCTGCGCTACTACGTAGGACCAACTAACTATAATATGACTCTGTACACCGCAGAAGTGGACGGTATGACCCGGTACTGGTATGTGTATGAACCCGATTGCGTAAAGAATAGCAGCCAGCCCGTGCCCCTGGTAGTTTCCATGGCGGGCCGCGGCGGCTACAACACCACCTTCCCCAGCCTGACCGACTGGCCGCTGATCGCCAATGAACGCGGCTTCATCTGTGCCTTCCCCATTGCCGGTTACGGCCAGCAGCTCCAAAACGGCGTAAACAACATTCCCATGTGGAACAGCAACGTGGACGATGTGGCTTTCATCCGCTATATGGTGGATGATATCAAGAGCCATTACAACATCGACGCGGGCCGGGTGTACGCCAACGGCCAGTCCATGGGCAGCATGATGAGCATGCGCCTGAACGTGTGCCTGCCCGATGTGTTCACCGCCACCGGCTCTACCTGCGGCGCGCTGCCCAGCAACGCCCTGAACAGCGAATACTACAACGACCAGATCGACTGCGCAGCCTGGCTGATTTACGGCGAAAAGGACACTACCGTGGGCAGCTATAAGATTTCTGAAAGCAACAGCGTAAAGACCTGCATCGAATACTACATTGAGCGCTACAATCTGACAGATGTGGACCACGCCAAGACCTACCGTTCTGGTCCGTTCAGCCACTATGTGTTCCTGAACGAGCAAGGTGTGCCCATGTTCCGCTACTCCGTGGTGGACAACAAGGGCCATGCCAACCTGCCCAGCGAATCCTATATGCTGTACGATGATTTCTTCTCCAAGTTCTATCGGGATGACGCAGGTGTTCTTCACTACATGGAAAGCGACAACGTGCTGGATATCCACTGATCGTACTGTTGAAAAAAACCGGTCACGGGGCTCCATTTAGGGGCCCCGTTTTTGTAAGGATCATAGAATCTTTTACGCAAGTATGATCGAAGGTTCGTATTATTTGATCGTTTTTTCTGGCAGTGAAGGAAACGACGCCCTGATGCAGAAAGAGAATGAATATATCAAGCAGCTTCGATTTCTAATCAGCGGAACGTGGAGCGGGTATGGTCCTGCGGAAAGCGGCCTGATCAGCCGTTCGCTGAAGGATACTTTGATCCGTTGCAGAAAATGTCGGATAGCGCTTTATCAAAAATTCAAATATGGCTATTATGGATTCAAATTGACCATCCTGCACACAATTGCTAAGATAAATATATCAAAGGTTTCTGGGCCGTGGTGCAAATGCCCGGAAACGTAACAAGGGAGGAAGAAAACGTGAAACGACTGAAAAAAGTTGGTCTGTTCACCTGGATCCTGATCGGCTTCATCGCCGGTATCATTCTGGGTATCGTGGCCCCCGAAGCGGGCAAGGAGCTCAGATTCCTGGGCACCATCCTGACCAACCTGCTGAACATGGTGGTTGTGCCGCTGGTGATGAGCCTGCTGATCACCGCTGCCGCCGACGTGGGCGACATGAAAAAGCTGGGCAAGCGCGCCGGCCGCACATTCGTGATCTTCATGATTACCACGGCGATCGCCATTCTGATCGGTCTGGTGGTAGCCAACCTGCTGGCCGTGGGCAAGGGTGTCACCATCAGTACCGAGGGGCTGACGGCTGATGCTTCCAATAAGATGAACATCCTGGATACCCTGATGGGTATCATCCCCACCAACATCTTCTCCTCCATGAGCAGCGCCAATCTGCTGCAGTGCATCTTCTTCGCCCTGCTGTTCGGCTTCGCGCTGACCCTGATTCCCGAGGACAAGGGCCGCAGCACCGTGCAGAGGTTCTTCTCCGGTGTGGCAGAAGTGATGAAGAAGATCACCAACATCGTGCTGTGGTTCTCTCCCATTGGCGTGTTCGGCCTGATGGCCTGGGTGGTAGGTACCTACGGTCTGGCCATCCTGGGCCCCTATGCCAAGGCCATCGCCGCGGTGTATCTGGGCTGCATCATCCATGCGCTGGTTACCCAGGCAGGCCTGATGATCGGCGGTATCTGCCATCGCAACCCCATCCGCTTTGTGAAGGAATACCTGCAAACCATCCTGTTCGCCGTTGCCACCTGCTCCAGCGTAGCCACCATTCCCCTGAACCTGAAAACCGCCAAGCGCATGGGCGCTGCTGACGACGTGGCCGACTTCGTGATCCCCTTCGGTGCGGTCATCAACATGGACGGCACCGCGATCTATGAAGCCGTGGCCGCCATCTTTGCCGCCCAGGTATTCGGCATCGACCTGAGCATCACCCAGCAGATCATGATCATGCTCTCCGCCGTGCTGGCCTCCATTGGTACCGCCGGCGTGCCCGGCTCCGGCCTGATCATGCTGACCGTGGTGCTCAACGCCGCGGGGCTGCCCCTGGAGGCCGTGGGCCTGCTGGCGGGCGTGGACCGCTTCCTGAACATGGGCCGCATGATCCCCAATATCTTCGGTGACGGCGCCACCTCCCTGGTGGTTTCCAAGCTGGAAGGCAAGCTGGGCCCCATGATGAGCGAGGAAGAATACAACAAAACCCATGAAGCTGCCTGAGTAAAGGAGAACGCCATGAACATCAACGCATTGATGATGGATGTCACCGATAACGTTGTCACCTGCATGACCGAGATCGCCACGGGCGAAACTGTCTGCTATCGCAAGGGCGAGGAACTCTGCACGATCACGGCAAAAAACGATATTCCCTTCTGCCATAAGATCGCCCTGACCGACATTCCAAAGGGCGGCCAGGTGATCAAGTACGGCGAAAGCTTAGGCGAGGTTTCCGAGGATATCGCCGCGGGCCAGTGGGTGGCCGATCACAACCTGTTCAGCGTTCCCCGGGATTATGACAGCGAGCTGGCGGGCGAGGACTTCGTCATGTGCGCCAGGCAATCCGAAGGCGCGCCGGATTTGACGGGCTTCAAATTCTGGGGCTATCGCCGGGCCGAGGGCCGTCCCGGCATCCGCAACCATGTGCTGATCCTGCCCACCTGCGCCTGCGGCAGCGAAAGCAGCCGCATCGTGGCCAGCCAGGTGCGAGGCGCGGTGAACATTGTGTTCAACACCGGCTGCTCCGACGTGGCGGCCAATACGGAAATGAGTCAGAAGGTGCTCACCGGCTTTGCCTGCAATCCCAACGTGTACGGCGTGGTCATTATCGGCCTGGGCTGCGAGACCGTTCCTCACCTGAAGCTGAAGGAAAAGATCCAGAAGATGACCTCCAAGCCCGTGGTATCCTTTGGCATCCAGGATGAGGGCGGAACGCTAAAAACCATTGAAAAAGCTGTTCGCGCCGCCCGCGACATGGCGGCAGAAGCGGCCATGCAGCAGAAGGAGCTGTTCGATGTATCCGAATTCTTCCTGGGCATCGAGTGCGGCGGTTCCGACGCCACCTCCGGCATCGCCAGCAATCCCGCCGTGGGCGAGCTGAGCGATATCCTGGTGGACATGGGCGCCACCGTGATGATGAGCGAATCCATCGAATGGATCGGCGGGGAGCACGTGCTGGCTAAGCGGGCCGCCAATCGGGAAATCCAGCATCAGATCATCGAGGTCTGCCGGGCCTATGAAGCGCATTTGAGCGCAGCCGGGCAGGACTGCCGCGCCGGTCAGCCCACTCCGGGCAATAAGCTGGGCGGGCTTTCCACACTGGATGAAAAATCCCTGGGCTGCATCCGCAAGGGCGGCACCCGTCCTATCGTGGAGGTGCTGGAGCAGGCCAAGCGGCCCACGCAGCGCGGCGCCATCGTAATGGATACAGCCGGCTACGACATCTCCTCCGTTACTTCCATGGTGGCCGCGGGCTGCCAGGCGGTGATCTTCACCACCGGGCGCGGCACGCCCACCGGCAACGCCATTGTGCCCGTGCTTAAGGTCACGGCCAACGGCCGCACCTATCAGAAGATGGAGGACAACATGGACGTGGATCTGAGCGCCATCGTGCGGGGAGAAAAAACCTATCAGCAGATGGGGCGCGAGCTGGTCAAAAATATGGAGGACATTTGCAACGGCAAAATGACCAAAGCCGAAGCCTTCGGTTTCTCCGATGTGGCTGTGGACCATGTCTGCCGGTATGTGTAAGACGAGTGCATAAACTCAGGGGATGCCGCCCGATGAACGGCATCCCCGCTTTGTGTTTTTGGCAGATAGACAAAGGAGAAATGGAATATGAAAGATATGGACATGGTATATGCTATTTATCAATACGGCTCTTTCTCCAAAGCCGCGAATGAACTGTATATCGGCCAGTCGTCCCTGAGCATGGCCATCCAGCGGATCGAAAACGAGCTGGGCATGCCGCTGTTTGACCGCAAGCATCATCCCATCCGCCTGACCGCGGCAGGAAAGGCATATATTGAATACTACCATAAGGTAAAGCCCGCCGAAGAAAACATGCTCTCCTTTATTCGCGATCTGAACAGCCTGAAAACGGGGACCTTTACCATCTGCGGCACCCACTATCTGCTTTCCTACATCCTGCAAAGCGCCATTTGCCGATTTGCAAAGGCATATCCCGGCATCGACCTGCGGATCGTGGAGGCGCAGTCCAGCGTCTTTCGGGATTTGCTGGTGGACTGCAAAATTGATCTATGCCTTATGTGCTATGTGGATGATCCCGGTTTGCAGTCCATCGGTCACGCTTTCTATGACGATCTGTTCCTGGCGGTGCCCAGGGTGTTTGTGGAAGAGCATCAGCTTCCCAACAATTATCTCACGGATGAGGAAATCCGCGGCGCGGGCTTTGCGGCCTATGACCATTATTTTCAAACAGAGCATCTGGAAAAGCTGACTTTCCTGCAGCTGACGCCCGGCAACAATCTGCATACCCGCAGCGAGATGATCTTCCAGCAGCTGGAGCATCGCCCGTCAAAAATCATTCCGATCCAACAGTTCGCCACAGCCTATCATTTGGCCAGCGCGGGCCTGGGCTGTACGCTGACCAGCGCCCATCTGATCCAGGGCATGAAAAAAGATCACCTGGTGTTTTATACGCTGCCTTCCCCTCTCATGCGCAGGGACTTTCATTTTGTCACCCGGAAGGACGCCTATATTTCCAAAGCAGCGCAGGCGTTCTGCAAGCTGTTTTC
>JAFUGB010000415.1 GCA_017469605.1 Clostridia bacterium | reverse complement strand
GGGCGGTATCGATGGAAATCACATCCACCTTGGCATCCACCAGCGCGCGGATACGGGCCATGGTATCGCGGCTGACACCCACGGCGGCGGCACACAGCAGGCGGCCGTTTTCATCACGGGCGCTGTTGGGGTACTTGATGGCCTTTTCGATAGCCTTGATGGTGATCAGGCCGCACAGGTTATACTGGTCATCCACCAGGGGCAGTTTTTCAATGCGGTGCTTCGCCAAGATATGCATGGCGTCATCCAGGGTGGTGCCAATAGGGGCGGTGATCAGGTTTTCCTTGGTCATCACCTCACCGATCTGCCGGTTATCATCGGTTTCAAACCGCAGGTCGCGGTTGGTCAGGATGCCCACCAGGCGGCGTCCCTCGGTGATGGGCACGCCGCTGATGCGGTATTTGCTCATCATGCGCTTGGCATCGGCAATCAGATGGGTAGGCGACAGATAAAAGGGATCGGTAATTACGCCGTGCTCGCTGCGCTTGACCTTATCCACCTGGGCGGCCTGCTCAGCAATGGTCATATTCTTATGGATCACGCCGATGCCGCCTTCGCGGGCCATGGCAATGGCCATCTTGGCATCGGTCACGGTATCCATAGCAGCGGACAAGATGGGAATATTCAGCTTGATTTTTGAGGTCAGCTGCGTGGAAAGGTCGGCATCCTTCGGCAGTACACAGCTCTTGCGCGGTACCAGCAGCACATCGTCAAACGTCAGTCCTTCGCGGATTTTATCCTGTAACATCCCTTCGCCTCCCTTGGTATTTTCAACAATTTTAGACACTGCACGGCGTCCTGTCAATAGGTCTGGGAAAATTTTGTTTATTTTTTGTTCTTTCTGTTCAATAATCCGCCGGTCATTTCATGCATACCGCCCTTCAGCTTTTCCATGGCCGGCCGCACCCCGCCGGTGGAAGCCAGGGAAAAGACCACCGCGCCCACGATGACCACGCCCAGCACGGAGGCAATGCCCGTCCATACACCCCGGCTGCTGGAGGATGAAACCGTGGAGGCGCCGCTGCCCGCCGCCCCCGACACGCCGCCATACAGCGCCTTCTGGATGGCGGCCGCCATGTACTGGGTGGCCTGCTCGGCCCGTTCCTTGGTAACGGTATGGGTGCCGAATTCCAGCAGCACGGCGTGCGGCGAAAGGTCCTGGTTATAGCTTCCCTTGCCGATGTAAATATCGCGCACCAGCTCCGGATACATTTGGTCGGCCACAGCCTTGATCTCGGTGGCGAAAGCCTTATTCGCGGCGTTATTCTGGTTGGAACGCCCCACCAACAGCCGCACCATGCTTGCGTCCTCGCCGTTGATGGTGGTGTTGTACTGATCGGGGTCCGGAATCCCATCCCGATGCACGTCAAATATGGCGTCCACGCCCTTTTTGACCAGATCCTCCGCCGTGGAGCGGCTGCGGCGATAGGCGCCGGAATCGTGGGGAAGGTGGGTGCTGTCGTCATAATAGACCGTGATTCCCTGGCCTTCCAGGTTGGATTTCAGCGCCTCAGCCACATCGTAAATGCCGCCCCGGGGCGTTACGCTGGAATCGCCGTCGCTGGGCTCATAGCTTTCATCGCTGTGGGTACAGTATAGCGCCACGGCATGCCGCATGGCGGTTACTGCCTGGCTGTCATCCTGTAGCCATTTCACGTCCGGCATCCGGTAAACGCCCCTGTCCTGGGCCCAGGCGGTATGAGCGCCCTCCTCCACCCGGGTGACCACATAATGCCTGTTGTCGTGGGCAATATACTCATCCCCGGCCTCGGGAACGCCGGTATAATGGGTGATATACGCACCGGTTTCACTGACAATATTGTAATACACGTTCTGTTCCTCGCCATGAGCGGCGACGGGCAGAAGCAAGCACAGAAGCAGCGCAAGCAGCAGTTTTTTCATTTTTTCTTATCCTCCCTTGGCATTTTTACCCGGGCTTGATCGGGCTTTGCGCCGCCTGCCCGGGCAAAACGCTCCACGGTTTCGCCCACCAATTCGCTGAGCAGCACGGCCAGGATGCCGCTGATGACCGCCGTATCAAACAGCCCGGCCCCGCCCAGCACCAGTTTCTGGTCAATCCCGGCGCTCCACAGGGCAATGGCGTTAATGGCATCCGCCAGCAGCACGCCCAGCACGCCGCAGATGAAAGCTCCCCGGCGGGAGCGTCCCAGCAGCCAGCCGATGATGCCCCCCGCGATGCCGCACACGTAGATGGGATCAAGCACAATGCTTTCCGGCTCCGAAGGCATCACCCTGCCCAGCAGATAAACAGCCCCCGAGTTGAGCACGGCGCCGATGATCCCCCGAACGCGCTCGGCGTTTTCATCAGCCGTGGCCAGCAGATACACGCAGATACCCAGCGGAATCAGCGCGCCGCCAATATTGACGCGCACCAATCCCAGATCGATGTCCGGGATCAATCCGCCCACGAACATGAGCACGATCAGCAGCAGCGCAGCGCGGTCCGACAGGCGCATTTTATCCAGCACCCGCTGGCCGACCCCCAGCAGCACCAGCACAGCCAGCGCCGAAAGCACGAATGACCCAAATGTCATAATTCATCCTCCAGCTCTTTTTGCCAGTAGCGTACCCGATTGAGAACAAATTATGCACAATCTGTGAATTCTTCTTTTTGCGTGTAACAGATGCCGGTTATCCCCTTTCATTTTTTATTTTTTTGTGATATCATGATAAAAGATATTCATGACGCAGCGCTGTTCAGGAAAGGAG
>JAFUGB010000414.1 GCA_017469605.1 Clostridia bacterium | reverse complement strand
CGACGCACCTGGCACATGCCTCATTCGGACTGATTTTGCCTCATTTCGGTCAACGTAGCTCTGCTACGCCTCCCTTCATTCGGCTTTATCAGACCAAATGATCCATGCACCATCTGGCCACCTCATTAAATCAGCGTTTCCTTAACGGTTGACAGGACGCTGGTTGTCCAGACGATTATGAGGCTGGCGGGGCTGGCCTCCTCTTTCTGTCAAAATGCTGCTCCATGCTTGATCGGGAGGAACCTTTGGCCAAGTATTTTTTGAAACGTGTGTTGACTGCTTTTTTTGTTGTATTGGTGGTTATCGCGCTGAATTTCGCGATCGTGCGCCTGGCGCCTGGCGACCCTGCCACCATTATGGCGGGCTTTGACAACCCCAGCGAGGAATACAAAGCGGCCATCACCGCCAAATATGATTTGGATAAGCCGATCCCCGTGCAATTCTGGACCTATGTGAAGAAGCTGTTTCAAGGGGATTTGGGCGCTTCTTATTATTCCAATAAAGAGGTCACTGTGCTGATTGGAGAAAGGTTTGGGAATTCCCTGCTCCTTTCCGGGACCAGCGCTGTGCTTTCCTTTGTGCTGGGCGTTGCATTGGGCCTGCTGGCTGGGCGCAAGCAGGGGGGCCTGCGGGATAGGGCCCTTTCCGCGGGGGCGTACGTATGTAATTCCATGCCCTCCTTTTGGCTGGGTATGATGTTGATCATCATCTTTGCTTCCCGGCTCAAGTGGTTCCCGACGCAGGGCATGCGCAACCTCCGCCTGTCTGGGACCGGCTGGGTGCGCACATGGGATGTGATCTGCCATTTGGCACTGCCGGTCACTACGCTGACGCTGGTGCAGATTCCGGCATATTTTCGTATTACCAAGTCCTCTGTGATTCAAGTGCTGTCGGATGATTATATCACGACCTTCCGCATTACCGGTATGAGTGAACGGAAGATATTCCGGAAGTATGTTTTAAAAAACGCGATCCTGCCGGTGGTCACGCTGTTTGGTATCAATGTGGCGTATATCGTATCGGGCTCTACGTTGGTCGAAACGGTGTTCGCTTGGCCAGGGGTGGGCGTGATGATGTATAACGCAATCAGCAATCGTGATTATAACGTGCTCATGGGCGTATATCTGTTTATTGCTGTTTCCGTTGCCGTTTGCATGATCCTGGTGGATCTGATTTACGCTAAGCTGGATCCCCGGATCCATTATGATTAAGGGGAGAACGGCATGACGAAAAAGGGTTTCTTTTCCAGCCTGTGGAGCTATGTCAGGATCAGCGCAAAGCTGAGATTCGGTTTGATCCTGCTGGCCCTGATCATCCTGACGGCCGTCTGCGCCCCACTGATCACGCATTATAGCCCCTATTATCTGGGCGATGATCTGCTGGTGCCTCCTATGACCGGAGATCATTGGCTGGGCACGACCAAGATGGGCGAAGATGTATTCAGCATGGTGATTTTCGGGGGACAGACCTCCCTGAAAATCGGCATCATCGCGGCGGCATTATCCGGCCTGATTGGCGTGCTGCTGGGCGCAGCGGCGGGGTACTTTGGCGGGAAGCTGGACAAGGTGCTGACCGAGATCATGAACATATTCCTGATGATTCCCTCGTTTTTTCTGATTCTGATCGTGGTTGCTATGTTCGGCAGCAGCATGATGAACGTGATGCTGATCATTGCCTTGACCTCCTGGCCCAGCAACGCCCGCATGATGCGCGCACAGGTGCTCTCCCTGAAGGAGCGCACGTATGTAAAGAGCGCCGCCGTGATGGGAGAATCACGCGCGCGGATCTTGTTTCACTATATCATTCCCAACGGTATCTATCCAATCATTGCCAATACCACCATGAACGTGGCGCAGGCCATCCTGACCGAAGCCTCGCTGAGCTTTCTGGGGCTGGGTGATCCCAATATCGTCAGCTGGGGTCAGATGATCATGCAGGGGAAGAGTTACTTGGTCAACGGCTGGTGGGTATCGGTGTTTGCAGGCGCGGCGATCATGATCGTTGTGATCGTCTTTTATATGATCGGCGACGGCTTGAATTACGCCATGAATCCCAAGGGCAGGGGCAGGAGGTGAGCGCGATGATGAAGGATCTGAGCGTTCGGAATCTCAGCGTTACCTACCTGAGCGGCGAGAAGCACGTGCGGGCGGTGGACGATGTTTCCTTTACGATTCAGGCAGGGGACAGTCTGGGCATCATTGGAGAAAGCGGCTCCGGCAAATCCACCATGATCAATGCGTTTTTGCGCCTGCTGCCTGCTCGCACCGCTTCTGTACAAGGACAGGTCATGTTCGGCGAGGATGATCTGCTGACTTGCTCTGAAAAACGGCTGAGGGAGCTTCGCTGGAAGGAAATTGCGGTGGTGTTCCAAAAGTCTATGAACAGCCTGAGCCCAATTCACACCATTGGCCGGCAGTTTGAGGATGTATATAAGGTGCATGTGCCGCATCCCGATAAAAAGGAGATGCACGACCTGATCTGCTCTCTCTTTGCCAAGGTCAACCTGAACGACCGTATATACCGCATGTATCCGTTTGAATTGTCCGGCGGGATGCAGCAGCGCCTGAATATCGCGCTGAGCCTGATGTTCAGCCCGCAGCTGCTGATCATGGATGAGGCGACCACCGCCTTGGACGTGGTCACTCAAGGGCAAATCCTGGACGAGTTGATGGCCATTGAGGAAAAACAGGCCATCACGCGTCTGATGATCACCCATGACCTGTCCGTGGTAGCGGGGTCCTGTAAAAAAATCCTGGTGCTGTACGCCGGCAGAATGGTGGAATTTGGCACGGTCCGGGATATCCTGAAGGCGCCGGCCCATCCTTATACCATCGGACTGATCCAATCCTTTCCTTCGCTCTATGGCCCGAAGACGGATTTGAAATCGATCCCGGGTACCCTGCCCGATTTGGCGCAGGAATGCCCAGGCTGTATCTTTGCGCCCCGCTGCCCCTATGCTGATGAGGGCTGCAAAGCCAGCCGCCCTGAAATGCAGGCTTTAGAAGGTATACATGGCGCCGCTTGCCATAAGCTGGGAGGTATATCCGTATGAGCCAGCCGCCCTTTATCCAAGTGAATGGACTGAAAAAGTTTTATCAGGCACGCGGCACGCGGGGGCTGTTCCGGAAGAAAAAGTATGTCGAAGCCGTCGGCGGGGTCAGCTTTACCGTGCAGAGGGGGGAAATATTCGGCATCATCGGGGAAAGTGGGTGCGGAAAATCCACCCTCGGCCGCTTGCTGGTCAGCCTGGAAAAGCCCACGGAAGGGGATGTGCTGATTGACGGAGTCTCCGTTCAACAATTGATCAGGGAGGACCCGAAGGCTTATCACCGTATGGTTCAGATGGTGTTTCAAAACCCGTTCGATACCTTCCTGCCAACGGAGACGATTGAGCAAATCATGCTGCGTCCCTTGGAAATCCAGCGGCTCGGCACCAGCCGGGAGGAGCAGCGCAATCGAGTGCTGACGATGCTGGAGGACGGCGGCCTTTCACCAGCGGAGGACTTTATGGGGCGGTATCCCCATGAGCTATCCGGCGGGCAGCTGCAGCGCATCTCGATTCTGCGCGCGATGGTTGTTCAGCCTTTATTCTTAGTGGTGGATGAGCCGGTGTCGATGCTGGATGTCTCTGTTCGGGCGGATATCATCAATATGCTCATAGCACTGTCGCAAAAATACGGCACCTCTATTTTATTTATCAGTCATGATATTGCAGTCATTCGCTACGCTGCGCAGAGAACGGCAGTCATGTATCTGGGGCGGATTGTGGAGATGGGGGAGACTGACGCCTGCATACGCGATCCCAAGCATCCCTATACCCAGGCGTTGGTTTCCAACTGTGCTACCATCGATATTGATACCCCTGTCACAAAGATTCGCATCGAGGGGGAAGCGCCTTCTCCCATTCAGCCTGGCCCGGGGTGCTATTTTGCGAATCGTTGCCCACATGCGACTGATCTCTGCCGACAGCGTTATCCGGAGCCCCAAACCTTGGAGGACGGACGGATCGTTGCCTGTCATATGTGTCAAAAGGAGGAAAGCTGATATGATCGATCTGGAAAGGGTTCTGAATCAAGTGCCCGATTATCCTGTGTTTTATACGGTGGAGGAGATGAACGAGCGCTCCTTCCAGTTGGCGCGAAAGCACCCGGATGTGGTGGAAATTACAGAAGCGGGGAAAAGCAAGGAGGGGCGTCCGATCTATTGCTTGAAGATCGGCTCCGGCAGTCAAAACGCCCTGCTATACGGCACGCCCCATCCAAATGAGCCCATCGGCACTATGATGCTGGACGCGCTCACGGAAATCCTGGCCACCGATAAACAACTGCTCGAGGAAATGGATTATACGTGGTATATCATCAAATCCTGCGACGTGGACGGACTGACGAAGAATGAGGGCTGGCTCAAGGGCCCGTTCACCATTACCAATTATCAGCATCATTTTTTCCGCCCTGCCTTTGACCAGCAGGTGGAGTGGTCTTTCCCGGTGGATTACAAGCGGTATCATTTCAACCGGCCTACCCCGGAAACGCAATGCCTGATGCGCTTGGTGGATGAAATTCATCCCAAGTTTATTTATTCCCTGCATAACTGCGGCTTTGGCGGGGTGTACTGGTATATCTCGGACGGCACCCAGGAGCTTTTCCAAAGGCTGCATGATGTGCCCGCTAAGTATCAGATCGGGTTGAATTTGGGTGAGGCCGAGATGCCCTATTGTAAGAATTATTTTGAAGCAATCTATCAGATGGTCGGCATGAAGGATAATTATGATTATATGGAGCAATTCATGCCCGACAAGCTGACGGAAACGATGATGTCAGGCGGAGCCTGCTGCATCGAATATGCGAATCGGGATGGCGGGGATGCACGCATCATCGTGACCGAGATGCCGTACTATATCGACCCACGGGTCTTTGACATGTCCGTGACGGATATCCCGCGGGCACAGGCGATACTGGAATCCTGTGATATCGCCTTGAAGGATTTCAGATTCTGGAGCCCGCTGTTTGATCGGGTTGCCTCCTATATGCGCCCTGAGAACCAGTATTATCTGGCGGCAAGGGAACGCCGCAGTATGGAGAACAGCCTGAAGGCCAAGCAAAAATGGGCGCAGTCGCTGGATCAGACAGAAAGGGCGACCGTATGTCAATTGTTTGACAATCGGTATTCCACTCGCTTCTATGCAAACCTGAATATCGTTCTGGTGCGCCGGGGCTGCGAAGAAGAGCTGGCCAGGGATGATCTGAGCCCGGAAGGCCGGAAAATCTTGCAAGAGGTACGGGATCAGCTGTACGCGCGGGAGTGTGAGAACCTGGCTGCCCTGGAAGAGGCTGTGCATTATGAAGCCGTTCCTATCTCCAAGCTGGTCAAGGTGCAGATGGAATGTGGCTTGATATATGCGGAATATGTACATCGGTTAAACGAGCAATAATCGCTCCGGGGAAAATACCCTTGCATTTTTTAACGCCAATCACCATAAAACACCGCCGCGCTGCGGG
>JAFUGB010000413.1 GCA_017469605.1 Clostridia bacterium | reverse complement strand
GCAGCCCCGGTCAGCCAGGCTCCGAATAAAGGCGTCGGAGCAGACATCGGACAGATTTTCCCTGGTAACGGTCACCGAGCAGCCGAAAATGAGCTCGCGGCGCTTCAATTCGTCCATGTTGCGCATCATCCGGTCATAAATGCCGTTTCCCCGGCGGCTGTCGGTGGATTCCCTGCCGCCCTCAATGCTCAGCACCGGCAGCAGGTTGCGGCATTTGTCCAGCAGGTCAAAATACTGTTGATCCATGAAGGTGCCGTTGGTGAAGATGGGGAACAGGATATCGCTCATGGCGCCGGCCGCTTCGATCACATCCCGGCGCAGCATGGGTTCTCCCCCCGCCAGCAGGATAAAGCTGACGCCCAGCGCCGAAGCCTCCCGGAAAATGCCGAGCCATTCCTCGCTTGTCAGCTGTTTTTCGGCAGGACAGTCCAGCGTGGCGTGGTTGGCCCGGGAATAACAGCCCGCGCAGTGCAGGTTGCAGCTGGAGGTAATGCTGGCGATCAGGAAGGGCGGCACGTGCAGGCCCTCCTTTTCCTGCCTGGCCCGGAGCCTGGACGCGCTTTTGCTGGCGGCGGCAAACTTGACCATAAAGGCGCTTTCCCGGGGATTCTTCAGCACGGCCCGCAGGGAAGAGCGCACAATGTTTTCCACGCCCTGGGTCATGTACTCCTGAATGTTGAAGGTTTCGCTCATTGGTCTGTGCTCCTTGCATTTTTATGAAATCATTGTATACGCAGAGGCACTGCCTGTCAACTGCCGAATGAAATGCCCGTCCGCGCGGGCCGCGCCGGGACGGGCCTGTTTGTTTTCCCAATAATTAAAACGCCCCGAAGAAAATAAAGTTTCATTTTCTTCGGATTGCAAATTTTACTGTGATGCTTCGCATCACGGCCGTAAAATTTGATGGGAAAGAAAATTTGTTTCGCGGGGGCAAGCTCCGCTACACAAATTTTCTCCTCGGCGGCGTACACGCCGCCGCCTGCGGATGAAAAATGAAGGGGCCGCGGCCCCTTCATGCATCCCAGGTTCACGACGCTGGGTTTGTTGATGATCTGAGCCGCCGCATGGGGCATACGCGGCGCGAAGGATCTTTACGGCGACCGTTGAAAACTGTTTGGATGCCAGCTTGCGCTTTATGCGCTGGCGGCCCGCCGCTTGCGGATATCGATCCCCATTTCGTCGGCGGTTTCGATGAGAATATCCAGCGCCTGGATGATTTGCTCAGGCTTGTGCTCGCTGATCACGCAGAAGCGCAGGCGGGCGCTGTTGCGGGGCACGGCGGGATACACTGCCGGGGGCACAAACACGCCTTTGCGGCCCAGGGCTACGGAAAGCTCAAAGGCATCGTTGTCATTGCCAATCAGGATGGGAATGATGGCGGTGTGCCCGGCCAGGCAGGTGTCCAGCTGCCGCTTATGGGCCTCTTCCACAAATACCTTGATGTTGCGCTGCATGCGTTCCATGATGGTGGGATCGCTTTGCAGCAGCTCCACCGCCTTCAGCGTGGCGCCCGCCAGGGCAGGGCTCAGGC
The DNA here is from genome assembly GCA_017469605.1 of Clostridia bacterium. GTDB lineage: Bacteria > Bacillota > Clostridia > Christensenellales > Aristaeellaceae > SFMI01. The sequence continues at coordinate 6,285 of JAFUGB010000413.1, read as the reverse complement.
CCACCGAGAACACAAAGCCCGGCAGGTTGTAGCGCAGGTGCTCGCACAGCGCCTTGCTGCCCGCAAGGTATCCGCCGCAGGTGCCCAGGCCCTTGCTCAGCGTGCCCATCTTGATATCGATATCGGTGGGGGCCAGGCCAAAGTATTCGTCCACGCCCGCGCCGGTCTTGCCCAGCACGCCGGCCGAGTGGGCCTCGTCCACATACAGGAAGCAGCCATATTCCTTTTTGAGCCGTACAAATTCGGGCACCGGCGCGATATCGCCGTCCATGCTGTATGCGCCTTCGCATACAATGAGCACCTTGGCAAATTTATCGCGCTGGGTGCGCAGGATGCTTTCCAGCGCCGCCACGTCGTTGTGGGGGAAGGCTTTGCATACGGCGTCGCTCAGGCGGCAGCCCTCATGGATGCTGTTGTGGGCCAGCGCGTCGTATACGATCAGATCGCCTTTGCCGCAGAAATTGCCCACAAAGGTCACGTTGGTGGCATGGCCGGAGACCAGCACCACGGCGTCCTCGGTATGCTTCCAATGAGCGATGGCGGCTTCCAGCTGTTCATGCAGCTTTTTCTGCCCGCCCAGCAGGCGGCTGCCGCTGGGGGAGGTGCCATATTTCTTTATGGCCTCGATGGCGGCCTGTACGGTCTCGGGCCGTCCGCTCATGCCGGCGTAGTTATAGGAGCCAAAGTTAAGCACCTCCTGGCCGTTCACCAGGGAGGTATCGCGCACGGTGGATTCATGGCAGACAAAGTATGGGTTATCGCCCCGCAGCCCCTTGAGCCTGGCCTGGAGCGCCTGGTACTCGGGCATATCCTCTACCCGGGTAATGGGCCGCACCTTGCCGGGCTCGTTTTCGGCGTGCCGGGCGGGCAGGTCGCCGTGCAGCCGGGCGCGCACCACATTGGCCACATCCCGGGCACAGGTGCACTGGGCGGTATCCTCTTCCTCCAGCAGCACGCCGTAGGTTTCCTCGATCTTGAGCATCACGCTGAGCATCTGCAGGCTGTCGCCGCCCAGGTCGTCAATGAAGTGCGCCGTAGGCAGGATGGGCGTATCGATGGCCAGCGCTTCGGCAAAAAATTCCAGCACCTTCTTTTCAATATCGTCCTGGGTGGGCGTGCTGTCCTCCGCGGGGGCGGCCTTGTTGATCACGGGTACGGTGCCGCCGTCCAGCGGCGTGCAGGGGAAGGAGCCGTTTTCGATCTGCTGGCGCAATTGCACGCGCTTGACCTTGAGCGTGCCGGAGAGCGGCAGCTTTTCGGCCGTGGCCAGGATCACCCGGGCCTGCTTGGGCGCGGGCAGCGTGCGGTTGCGCTCCTCCACCTGCTGCTTTACCCGGGCCCGGACCGCGCCGTCGTACAGCTTGCCGCCCAGGGACAGCACCAGCGTCACCTGCTCGCGGCCCTTGTCGCCGGTTGCCAGCACGGTCATCATTTCCACATCGTCCATGCCGGTGAAGGTGTTTTCAATTTCGTCGGGGTAAATGTTTTCCCCCGAGCTGCCGATGATCACGTCCTTGACCCGGCCCTCGATATGCAGCCGGCGTTTGCTGTCAAAGCGCACCAGGTCGCCGGTGTGGAACATGCCGTTTTTGTCCAGGTCGGGGGGCAGCAGCCTGCCGTCGCGAAGCTGGCCGATGTGAATCGCGTCGCAGCCGATGATCAGCTCGCCCTTTTCGTCTACCTTGGAATGGGCGATGGGCAGCAGCTGCCCGCTGCAGCCGCTCAGGCGCGCCTTCAGGTCCATATCGCCGTCATAGGCGGTGACGGCGGTTTCGGTCATGCCATAGCCGAAGGATACATTGTAGCCCAGGGTGGCCATGGTGCGCAGGTGCTCATAGGGCGCGTTGGCGCCGCCCAGAGCGATTTGCACCACCGTAGGGCCAAACAGCTGGGCATTGATGGATTTGAACAGGATATTGCGGGCCAGCCACAGGCCGCCCTCGGGCCAGATGCGCTGGCTGAACAGCGAGATCTTCTGCAGCGTGCGGAAGGCCGCGCGCTTATGCCGGGGCTGGGCGGCCAGCTTTTTTTGCAGGTTGCTGCTGATGCCGTTGACCAGCATGGGGACGGCCAGCACAAAATCCACCTTGCACAGGCGGCAGGTTTTCAGGATGGTCTCGGGGGCGCGGTCATGCAGGAACACCTGGGGATTGCCCTCCAGCATGCCCGGGAACAGGTTGGTCATCATGCCAAATACGTGGTTCAGCGGCAGGAAACACAGCATGCGCTGCTTGCCCAGGCTTTCGTTGGTCATGCAGCGGCGCTTCTGCTGTTCCACAAAGGCGATGCTCTGCAGGCAAACCGCCCGGCCGTCATATACGTAAACCCGGGAGGTGTCGGTGGTGCCCGAGGTGCACAGCGCCATGCGGTCGGCCCATTGGGGCGTAAAGCCCTTGCTGAACACGCCCTCGGTCAATTCCCTGGGCGTGCGCTGGGCGTACTCCGCCAGCCCTTCCCGGCGGTGACCCAGAATCAGCGCCGTGGCGCCCGCCTGGGTCATCAGGTGGCGCAGGGCGCTGTCCTTCAGCGTGGGGTCCAGCAGCAGGGGCTTGCGGCCCGCGGCCAGCAGCGCCCAGAACAGCACGGGCCAGTCGATGCAGGTTTCCAGGCACAGCCCTACCCAGCCGTCGGGACGGCCCAGGGCGGCATCCTGGATACGGGCGGCGGCCTGCATCACCCGGGTATGGAAATCCTCATAGGTCCAGCGCTGCTCGCGGTCCTTTTCCAGCCAGATTTCGGCAATGCCGTCGCGCTCCTGGCACATTACGTCAAAAAAATTCTCAAAACACAGGTTTTTTTTCAGCAGTTCGCATTTCTGATCACGGGACAAAGACATTCTGACACCTCAATCATCTGTAATACGATTCAATGACGCGGTTAAACAGCTTGCGGGGTAAAAACTTGTGCAGCCAGGCGCCGCTGCGCTGCTCCAGGCTGGCCACTACGAGCCGGGCGGGCGGGTGCTTTTTGCCTACGGCCCTGGCCACGGCTTTGCCTACCCGCACAGGCGGCAGGCCATGGCTTTCATCATGATGAATTTTTTGCGTGCCGGCGCGGAAGGCTTCTGCATAGGGCGAATCCTGGGCGATGTGCGTCAGCCGGTACTGCTGGCTGCCGCCGCTGCAATCGCCGGGCTCCACCACGGTGACCCGGATGCCAAATCGCCTGGTTTCCTGGCTCAGCGCTTCGGCGTAGGCTTCGATGGCATGCTTGGTTGCGCTGTACGCGCCCTGGAACGGAATGGAAAACAGGCCGTTCAGCGAGGAAAAAAGCACGATGTGTCCCCGCCCCTGCGCCCGCATGACGGGCAGCACCGCCTGTACACAGCGGGCCGCGCCAATCAGGTTTACCTGCATCATATCGGCCAGCGTTTCGGGGGGAAGCTCTTCCAGCGGGGACATGGTAAAGGTGGCGGCGCAGCATACCAGCACGTCCAGCCGTCCCTGCTCCCCGAGTATCCGGGATACGGCGGCCTGGATGGTGCTTGCGTCGGTCACATCCAGCGCCAGGGCGCGGCAGCCCGCGGGCGGCTGTTTGCCCCGAGCAAAGGAGCGCGCGCCCGCGTATACGGTATTTCCATCGGCAGCCAACGCTTCGGCCACTGCCCTTCCCAGGCCGGAGGACGCTCCGGCCACCAATGCGGTTTTAACGGATGGCATGCTGCTTCTCCCTCCATTAATATACACGGTCAGCATGCATTTTAGCACGCCGAAAAAGTCCCGTCAACGAAGTTGAGCTTTTGCCATTTTTCTGACATTCTTCCTTTCCTTTTTTGCCTTTTTTTACACGGGATTGCGCCCTTTCGTCCTGTGCAAACTGGCTATGAGAAAGGGGAGAACAACATGAAAAGTTTTGATTTCCGCGCCCGCAGGCTGGCCGCCCTGGCGGTGGTGGCAGTGACGGCGGCGCTGCATATAGCGCCTCCCTTTGCGGCACTGAACGCCTCGGCTTCCACCGATGAAACGCTGGGCGGCGGGCAGCGTGCGGTGATATCGCTGGACCTGTCGCGCTTCTTTGGCACATCGGGAGATTCTCAAAGCCATGCCGGGCGGGTGATCATGCCGGGCGGCGCGGCGGTGGGCGTGGCCATGACCACCCAGGGCGTGCTTGTGGTGGGCCTGGGGGAGGGCCCGGGCATGCAGGCGGGGATCAGGGCGGGTGATCTGCTGCTTTCGGTGAACGGCGTGCCGCTGAGCAGCGCGGAAACGCTGACCTCGGCTGTTACCGCCGCCCAGGGCCAGCCGCTGACATTGCGGATTGACCGGGACGGCCGGGAACGCACGGTGCAGGTACAGCCGCGCTATGACGAAAGCGCGCAGAACTGGCGGCTGGGCCTGTGGGTGCGGGACAGCACGGCGGGCGTGGGCACGCTGACCTATTATGACGCGGAAAACGGCACCTACGGCGCACTGGGCCACGCCATTACCGACAGCGATACCGGCAGCGTCCTGCCGGTGAGCCGGGGCGAACTGATGCAGGCCGAAATCGTGGACGTAAAAAAAGGCCAGCGCGGCACGCCCGGGGAGCTGCGGGGCAGCTTCCTGCGGGAGCAGAAAACGCTGGGCACGGTGGAAAAGAACACAATTTACGGCATTTTTGGGCATATGGACAGCGCCTGGACCAATCCGCTCTATCCCGGCGGACTTCCGGTGGGCGACAGGACGCAGGTGCATGTCGGGGCGGCCAGCATTCTTTCCACCGTCAGCGGCACGCAGATCCAGGAATACAGCGTTGAAATCACCCAGGTACAGCGCCAGAGCAGCGCCGCGCCCAAATCGCTGGTGCTGCGGGTTACCGATCCGCGCCTGCTGGACACTACGGGCGGCATCGTCCAGGGCATGAGCGGCAGCCCCATCCTGCAGGATGGAAAAATCGTTGCCGCCGTCACCCACGTCCTGGTCTCCGATCCCACCCAGGGCTACGGCGTGTTCATCGACTGGATGCTGGAGGACAGCGACGGGATCATATAGGAATGAGCGGGACGCGAAAATGCGTTCTGCTTTTTTGCATGCGTATTGATAAATCCATTCCAGCCGTGATATAATAACCTCAGGTACAGAAGGAGGACGACTCTTCATGTATTTGATAGAGCAATTCAGGGCTTTGGCTGTTCCATCCTCCATGGTGATCACGCAGCACAGCCGAAAAAGATTTGCTGAACGAGGCATCAAGATACAGGACGTTTGCCAGGCAATTCAAACGGGCAGGGTCATTGAGCAGTATCCCAATGATTATCCCTTTCCAAGTTGCCTGATATTGGGTTATAGTGAAGAAAAAGCCATTCATGTCTGCGCAAGCATCGAGGACGGCATAATGTATATCATTACTGCCTATATTCCGGATCCCTCAAAATGGGAAGCAGACTTAGCGACCCGAAAGGAGAAATAAAAATGAAATGTATGAAGTGCGGCAAGGACGCTTACAAGAGTACAACGACTGAGGCCATCGAACTGGACTTTGGCGTTTTGGTCATTCGCAACATTCCCTGCTACAAGTGCGAGGAGTGCGACGAGATTTTCTACACCGGTGATGTTGCCGAGAAGATCGAAAAGGTCATGGAAATGGTGAAACAACTGATGCAGGAAATCACCGTGATCGATTACGAAAAAGTAGCATAAATATATCGGTATCATCGATTGACCCATGTCCTGGGATCCGATCCCGCCCAGGGCTACGGCGTGTTCATCGACTGGATGCTGGAGGAAAGCGACAGGGTTGTATAAATAAAGGACGCGGCATTCGATACCGCGTCCTTTTTATATGACTTTGATCATTGGTCTGGCGTTCCATTTTCATAAAGATATTCCGGCGCGATATCAATATCGCCGTCTTTCCACACCGGAATGCCAAAATCAATATAGACCTGATTGAAGATCTGGGGGTTGCTCAGCTCGTGAAACGCGGGCTTTTCCAAGAGCGGGGTAAAGTCAAAAACCTTGGCTTCACCCGTGGTGAAACGAACCCATAACTTGTGATTTTCCAGCGGGCGAATGCCGCAAACCTTGATCGGCGGCTTTTGATCCCCGGCATAGGCGATTCCATCAATGATATACATGGTATTATCCTCCATTAACGCAGCGGTTCGATTTTGTTGAAAGGAAGAGAACGAACGGCGTTGTTCCAGGCCTGATACAGTTCATCCTCATGAATGACAGCCCAGGCTTGCACAAGTTTTAATTGTTTGACGGGCAGGTGTCCTGCCAGAAGCTCTCCATCAACGCCTACCGAAGCTTCGTATTCATTGTAAAAGACGTGAAAATGCGGCTTGTGATGCTGATCGTTATC
>JAFUGB010000412.1 GCA_017469605.1 Clostridia bacterium | reverse complement strand
GCTCATTTTTTCGGACTGCCGCTGATTTTCTTCTGCTCGGAAGCTCTCTTTAAGTTACAGGCGCAAATTGTTTGTTGTTTCTTTTAAGCCGGTTCGCCCGGCGGGATGCAAGGGATGAAATCCCTTGCCGCAGGATCATAAGGGCCGCGCAGGCCCTTATCGTTCCCTGCCAATTTCTGTCTGTACAGTTTTTATTTGGGATCAGTATCAGGATGCCGCCGATATTGTACAGCGGGATCAGCAGGCCGGCGGAGATCGATACCACGCCCAGCTGCAGCGTAAAGCACAGCCTGTTCATCTGGGAAAAAGCGCTTTCCGGCAGCACGCGAAAGGCCCGCAGCAGCCCGCCGCAGAGCATCAGCAGAAACATGGGGATCACGATCCCGGCCGTCAGTTCCAGGCTGTTCATATTACCTCCGCAAATAAAAACGCAGGGAAAGGGGATGCGCCCTCTCCCTGCGCTTTGCAATTATTGATTGAGCATATCCAGCACCCACTGGGGGGCCAGCTGGGGCAATTCACCGCCCTCGGCCTTGGCCTTGCGGTAAGCGGCGATGGTTTCGGTGCGCTTATCCTCATAGGCCAGCTTCTTTTCGGCTTCGGCCAGCACGGTTTCGATGTATTCCCTGGGGATCACGCATACGCCGTCGCTGTCCCCCACCACCAGGTCGCCGGGGGCCACCTTCACGCCGCCGCACTCGATGACGGTGTTGATGTTGCCCTCTTCCTTCTTGATGGGGCCGCGGGGCATGGAGCCCCGGCTGTATACCGGGAAGCCCAGTTCAATATTGCCGTCCTTATCCCGGGTATAGCCGTCAATGACCATGCCGGCAAAGCCGGCTGCCTGGCAGGCGCCCATGATCAGATCGCCAAAATAGGCGCGTCCGTCATAGCCCTTGCCATCGATGACCATCACATAGCCGTCTTCCTTCACGCTATAGCTGGCCACATGGATAGGGAAGTTGTCGCCATTGGATGTTTCCACCGTCATGGCGGTGCCCACCACAAACATGCCGCGGTCCACGGGATTGATGGCGGCGCACATGCAGCCGTCATTCTGGATGGGCAGCTTGGCAGCCTTTACGCCATCCAGCAGCAGGGGAACGTTTAATTTCTTTGCCCGTTCAATGATTTCCGCCGGGAGCAGCGGTGCACAGGGATTGATCATGCCAGCGCCCTTCTTTCTTTTTTGCTTTGGAAAATTGCCAGTACCAGGATCACAGCGGCCACCGCGAAGCCGATTCCGTTGGCCCACAGGGGTTCATTGAGCATCAGTGCCACGGCGCAGGGCACCAGGATCACGCGTTCCCAGATTTTGAGATCGCGGCCGCACCAGCCAAACAGCGCCAGGCCAATGATGGCGCAGCCCATCAGGGCGGTCAATACGCTCAGGATCACCATGGGCGTCATGCCAAAGGTGCCGGTGGTCACGTTGTACAGCAGCAGGTCGTTATTGTACAGGAAGATGAAGGGGATCAAAAGGCCGCTGATGGCCAGCTTCATGGCCTGCAGGCCGGTCTTCCACATTTCGCCGCCGGAAATACCGATGGCGGCAAATACGGCCAGGGCTACCGGCGGCGTGATGGCGGCGATCACGCCATAATACAGCACAAACAAGTGCGCGGCAGGCAGGGACACGCCGATATCCACCATGGCGGGAGCGATCAGGATGCTCAGCACGATATAGCAGGCGGCGGTGGGCAGGCCCATGCCCAGCAGGATGCACACGATGGCGGTGAGGACGCCCATCAGCAGGATGCTGCCGCCGGCCAGGGATTCGATGAGGCCGCTGATTTTGAGGCCGAAGCCCGTCACGTTGATGGCGCCCACGATGATGCCCGCGATCATGCAGGCGATGGAAACGGCCATCATGGACTTGGCGGAATCCACGCACAGATCCTTGAGATTTCTCAGGGTGAACTTTTTGTGGTCATGAATCAGGCCAATTACCAGGCTCATAATGATGGTGATCAGAGCGGCGCGCTTGGTGCTGTAGCCCATGACCATCATGGCGATCAGGGAAAAGATGGGCAGGAAGAAGAACCAGCCGGATTTGAAGATCTGCCAGGTGGTTTCCTCATTGGGATCCTTTTCCTTGACGGGGATCTTGTGCTTATGGCTGTAAGCCAGCACGGACACGGACAGGGTCAGGTAGTACAGCACAGCAGGGATCAGGGCGGCGATACACACGCTGCCATAGCTGAAGCCCGTGGCATCGGCCATCAGGAAGGCCACGGCGCCCATGACGGGCGGCATGATCTGGCCGCCGTTGCTGGCCACGGCCTCCACCGCGCCGGCGGTGTTGGCGTCAAAGCCCGTGCGCTTCATCAGCGGGATGGTAAAGGTGCCGGTGGTGACCACGTTGGCGGCGCCGGAGCCGTTGACCATGCCCATGAGCATGCTGGAATAGATGGAAGCCTGCGCAGGGCCGCCGCAGACACGGCCAAAGGCCGAGAAGGCGATCTTGACAAAGAACTCACCGGCGCCGATGAAGGACAGCACCGAGCCGAACAGCACAAACAGGAAGATGTAGTTGCCGGCGGTGCTCAGGGCGCTGCCGAAGAGGCCCTCGCTGCCCACGGCCAGGTAGGAGCCCAGGCGCTTAACGCTCATGCGGGCGGATTCCCATACGCCGGGCAGGTAGCGGCCAAACAGGGCGTAAATGATGAACAGGATGCACAGCGTAGGCAGGATCTTGCCCAGGGCGCGGTAGCCCACAGCCAGCGCCACGATCACGAAGGCGATCATGATGAAATACTGATAATCGCTGTACAGGCTGGCGCTGGCACTGTTGCTGTTGCGCAGGCGGATGACCTCGATGGCGCACAGCACGGTGATCACCATGAGCGCGATATCAAAGACCGTCAGGGAAGCGCGATCGGCGCCGCCCAGCGCCTTCCGCAGTCCGGGCACCTTCAGCGCGATCAGGTGCAGGGCGCACAGCGCGGCGGACACGATGAACACCCATTTAAAGATGTTTTTTTCATCGGCAGTGAAGGGAGATTTGCTAAACACGGGCGGCCAGACAAACAGCAGGCAAAGGATGCCGCTGACGATGGCGCAGCCCGCCAGGAACTTGGTTACCGTTTTATGGGCCGCGGGATTGCTGTCGGCCCGCAGGCGGCGCACCATAACAAAGAACAGCACGATGAACATGCCGTGGATCACGGCCAATTCGGTATTGTTGAGCAGCAGGAACGGCGACGCCGCCGCCAGATGGAACAGGCACATCACCACAGCCACCGCGGTGGACAGGACCAAAAACACCTTATCCACGATCCGATCGCCCCGGGATACGCTGGCCGCAGGGGTCTTCGTATTTTCACTCATAGGTCATTCCCCTTTAATTTGTTGTAATGATTTGCGGCAGGCAGTTCACTGCCTGCCGCGTAAATGAACATCCGCGTTGGTTACTTGGCAACGCCAGCTTCTTCATAAGCACGGGCGGCGCCGGGATTCATGGGGATGAATTCGGTGGCGATGGTCTCCAGGGCGATCTGGCGGGTGGCCACGTTGGTATCCTGATATTCGGGCAGGGTTTCGATCATGGCCTTCACGAAGTCATAGATCATATCCTCGTCGGCGTCCGCGCCGCAGAACAGGCAGGTCAT
>JAFUGB010000411.1 GCA_017469605.1 Clostridia bacterium | reverse complement strand
GATGTGGGGGAGGGCGCGGAGCTTAACGCCGCCTACCTGCGGGAGGATGAGCTGGGCAAGATCAAGACCATTTTCTGGGCCTTCAACATTGTGGACTTCACGCCCTTCCTGGATACCCAGGTGACCCTGCCCGATGATACCCAGGCCAAAATGGTGGGTACATGGTTCAATCACCACCTGGACCTGCCCACGGGCGAAAGCCTGGATGCCGGCGTGGTGGGCATGCGCTCCTGGTGGGATGTGACATCGGGCCGCTGGCTGGATGAAAAGGACGCGGACGCCGCTTCCGAAATCATGGCCGGCGCCCAGCTGGCGGCCGAAAAGGGCTGGCAGGTGGGCGATACCCTGCGCCTGGGCGGCAGCCAGGGCCAGCAGGATGTGACCCTGGTGGGCATCTATGACGCCGGCGGCGATGAGGACGGACAGATTTACGCCTCCCTGGATTTGGTGCAGGCGCTGACCGGCCGGGAAAGCAAGGTGGCTTCCATCGAGGTTTCAGCCCTGACCACGCCCGATAACGACCTGGCCCGCCGGGCGGCCCGCAATCCCGCCGCCCTGTCCTCCCGCGATTATGAAACCTGGTACTGTACGGCTTATGTCAGCGCCATCTGCTACCAGATCCAGGAGGTCATCACCGGCTCGGTGGCCAGCGCTGTGCGTCAGGTGGCCGAAAGCGAAGGCACCATCCTGGATAAGACCAAGCTGCTCATGATCCTGATCACGGCGCTCAGCCTGGTGGGCTCGGCGCTGGGCATCTCCAACCTGGTGACGGCCTCGGTCATGGAGCGCGCCCAGGAAATCGGCCTGCTCAAGGCCATCGGCGCCCGGGACCATTCCATTACCGGCGTGGTGATGACCGAGATCCTGATCACCGCCCTGGTGGGCTTCGCGGCAGGGTATTTTATGGGCTTCGGGTTTGCCCAGCTCATCGGCCGCAGCGTGTTCGGCTCGGCCATTGATATGGATCCCCGGGTCATTCCCATCGTGGCCGGGCTCATCGCCCTGGTGACCATTGCGGGCAGCATGCCTGCCATCCGCATGGTGCTCAGGCTCAAGCCTGCCGAGGTGCTGCACGGCGGACACTGATACCGGAAGATGGGAAAACACGGGAAAGAAGCGGTGGACGCGGGGGAAGGAAATGAATACTGAAGAAGGAAAATGAATACCGAATATTTGCGGTTTGTTCTTCCTTCAGGCGCGGCATTCATCAAATTTCCCAATCCCCCACACTGGAGGATATACCATGACAAAAAGAAGAATGTTCCTGCGCATGATCACGGCGTCGCTGCTCCGGCGGCGGTCGCGCATGCTGATCGCGCTTTTGTCCATCGGCATCGGCGCCACCATCCTGGCGGGCCTGGTGACGATCTATTACGATGTGCCCCGGCAGATGGGCGCGCAGTTCCGCTCCTATGGCGCCAACATGCTGCTGCTGCCCCAGGGCGAAGGCAAGCTGGACGCCGAAAGCCTGGAAAAGGCGCTTTCGCTGATCCCGGCGGATGAGGTGGTGGGCGCCACGCCCTATCGCTATGTACGCCTGGATATGACCAGCCGCCAGCAGAGCTTTACCTCGGCCGGCACGGACTTTGAACAGGTGCGCAAAACCAGCCCCTACTTCAGCGTGGACGGCGCCTATCCGTCCAGCACCCGGCAGGTGCTGGTGGGCAAGGAGATTGCCGAAACCATCGGCGTGCGCGTGGGCTCCACCATGGAGCTGACATACCAGCCCGCGGCGGTGGAGAGCACCGATTCGCCTGAGGAAAGCCGGGTGCCCGGCGCCATCCTCAGCGGCAGCGCCGAGGGCTGGAGCGCAGGCGTGGTGTACGTGAGCGCCACGCTGGACAGCCAGGCAAAGATCGCGTCCCTGACCATTGACGCGGGCACCCAAACGCCGGAATACGGCGGCCGCGTGCCCGAGGATGAAGCCTTTACCGCCCAGTTTATCGGCAAGTCCCTGCCCCTGGCTCTGGGCCAGGATGTGGATGCCCTCACCGGCGCCACCGTGACCTCCACCGCCGTGGTGGAGGCGCTGAATACCGCCCGGCGCACCGCCGTGGCCGCCGTGCCCCGCACGCTGAACTTTACCGTGACCGGTATCCTGGTCACCGGCGGCGAGGAGGAAGGCTATGTGTTCATGTCCCTGGATGATCTGGGCAGCCTGACCGGGGAAGACCGGCTGGACGTGGCCGAGCTCAGCGTTTCGGCCACGGCTGACCAGCTGGAAGCTTACGCTGCCGATATTGCCGATGCCGGATGGGGCGTTAATGCCCGCCTGGTCAAGCGCGTGACCCGCTCCGAAGCGTCGGTGCTGGAAAAGCTGACGGCGCTGGTGTTCCTGGTCACCCTGGTGGTGCTGCTGCTTACCATGATCTGCGTGTCCACCACCATGATGGCCGTGGTTTCCGAGCGTCGCCGGGAGATCGGCCTGCGCAAGGCCCTGGGCGCGTCGGATAACTCCATTCGCGCCGAGTTCCTGGGCGAGGGCATGTTCCTGGGCGCGCTGGGCGGCGTCATGGGCGCGCTGCTGGGCTTCGTGTTTGCCCAGGTGGTCAGCGTCAATGTGTTCGGCTCTTCCATCACCTTCCAGCCGCTGCTGCTGCCCATTACGGTGGTGGTTTCCATGGCAATCGCGGCGGTGAGCTGCCTGCTGCCCATCAAGCGCGCCGTGGCCATCGATCCCGCCCTGGTACTGAAAGGAGAATAAAGCATGAGTCTGCTTGAACTGAAAAATGTATCTAAGATTTACGGCGAGCTGAAGGCGCTGGATAACGTGAGCATCCATGTGGACCAGGGCGAATGGGTAGCCATCATGGGCCCGTCGGGCTCGGGCAAGAGTACCATGATGAACATCATCGGCTGCATGGATAAGCCCTCCAAGGGCGAAGTGCTGCTGGACGGCGTGGATATCAGCAAGGAAAGCAGCAAGCGCCTTACCGATATCCGCCGGGATAAGATCGGCCTGATTTTCCAGCAGTTCCATATGGTCAATTACCTGACGGCTGTTGAAAACGTGATGGTGAGCCAGTATTATCATTCCATGCCCGACGAGAAGGAGGCCCTGGAGGCCCTGGGCCGCGTGGGCCTGCGGGAGCGCGCCCGTCACCTGCCCAGCCAATTGTCCGGCGGCGAGCAGCAGCGCGTATGCGTGGCCCGGGCACTGATCAACCATCCCGAGCTGATCCTGGCCGACGAGCCCACCGGCAACCTGGACGAGGCCAATGAGAACATCGTGCTGGACCTGTTTGCCCAGCTGCATAAAGAGGGTACCACGCTGATCGTGGTCACCCATGACCCCGAGGTGGCCGAGGCCGCCCAGCGCACCATCGTGCTGGAGCATGGCCGCGTGGCCCGGGAAGTCATCAACGAGAACTTCGGCAAGTAACGCCGCGGCGCCTTTCCGCGCGCAGCTTAGCCAGGACATAATTACAAACCAATCATCAGCATAGCTGTGGGGGAAGACTTGCAGTTATGCTTTTTGTTGTGGAAAGATGGCGACAACTAATTGGGATTTGTGGGCCCCATTTTCCTACAGAAGCAG
>JAFUGB010000410.1 GCA_017469605.1 Clostridia bacterium | reverse complement strand
GATACGGATGCGTTCAACGAGATAGATGACCAATTTGCCATCGCCTATGCGCTCAAGCGGGACGACGCCCTCCATCTTCGGGCCTTCTACGCTGCTCCCTTTTGCCACATGCACGCCGAAACAGCGGAAAAGGGCATGAAGCTGAGCTATGATGAAATATTGAATGTGCTGTCCCTGGCGGGCAAGCCGGATTTGCATGATCGCGTATATTACGGCAGCCGTCAGTTTTTGACGGATGAGCAAACGCCCGCTCGCAGCCCAGCAGCGGAGGACCTGATTGCCCGCGGCATGGCCCATGATCCAGAGGACCCGCTTTATGTGCTGGCCATCGGCGCCATCACCAACGTGGCCTCCGCTCTGCTGCTGGAGCCGCGCCTCCGGGATCATCTGGTGGTGATCTGGCATGGAGGAACCGCTCTGGATTGGCCTGCCTGTATTTCCTTTAACGCCTGTCAGGATATCGCCGCCACCCGGGTGGTGATGGGCAGCGGCGTGCCCTTTGTGATGCAGCCGGGCAGCGGTGTGGCTTACAGCCTGACCACGTCTGTGCAGGAGCTGGAATACTGGCTGAAAGGGAAAAACCGGCTGTGCGATTATTTGGTCAAAAGATACATAGAGGTAGCAGGAAGCTGGCACAAAACGCCGGTGTGGAGTCATCCCCTGGTGGATGTGGCCGCCGTTTCCTGGCTGCTGAACGATCAGCCGTACATGAATGACCGACTGGTTCCCACGCCCCTGATCAGCTACACCGGGCATTATGAATTTAACCCCCGCGGCCCGCTCATGCGCTATGTATACAGCATGAACCGGGACGCCATTCTCTCCGATCTGTTCACCCGCATCAGCCAATGAACCCCGCAGCGTACGCGCTGTGAAAATAATCGTGACAAAAGAAAGGAGAATCCCCATGAAAAAGGTCTTGTCCCTGCTGCTCAGTCTTTGCCTGCTGCTGATGCTGCTCCCTGCGGGCGTAGCGGAGGGCGTGACGCCCATGAAGTTCATTCAGATCTCCGGCAAGGAAGCTGGCTATGACGCCGCCACTGCCCGCTGGAACGAATTGCATCCAGAGGCCCCCGTTACCGTGGATTATTACAGCTCCGTTTATGAGGTCATCGAGGCTTCCCTGGGCATCGGCTCCCCCGAATACGACATCATCGCCATCGACTCCCCCAAGGTGGGCGATTACGGTCTCAAGGGCTATACCGCCGATCTGGGCCCCTATGTGGGCGATGTCATCGATACCGGCGTATATCTGGATTCCACGCTGAACTATTGCTACTATGATGGCCATCTGACCGCCCTGCCCATCACAGCGGGCATTTCCTTCCTGTACTATAATAAGACACTGATCGATCAGGCAGGTATCGAACTGCGGGAGATCACCGCGGAAAATCGCCTGTCCTTTGAGGAAATGGAAGAAATCAGCCTCAACGTGCTGGACGCCGTGGATCCCGACCGCACCCAGGGCTACAGCGGCATCGCTTTCAGTCAGGCCAACCTGATCTATCAGATGCTGCAGCTTCCTACCTCCATGGGCGCGGCGGGCCTGGTGAACGATCAGGACCTGAGCAGCACTTTGCACACCGACGGCTGGCGCAACGCCGCCCTGTACTATCAGCAGCTGATCGATGAGGGCGTGACCGATCCCTGCCTGGATAACCCCTATAATTTTGAAAAATTCATGTCCGGCAAATGCGTGTTCATGCTGGGCACCATCTCCTTCCTGAGCACGATCCGCAAAATTCAGGACAGCGAAATCGTCATTACCTATAATCCGGTGTTTGCGGATTACAGCATCCCCGCCGCGCCCACCGGCAGCTGGTGCGTAGGCGTCTCCGCCTTTTCCCAGAACAAGGAAAAGGCGGCGGAATATGTCCAGTTCATCTGCGGCGGCGAAGGTCATGATATCTATATCGAAACGACCAACGGCTTCTCCGCCGCGAAAGCGGATGCCGAAGCCCTGCTGAACGATGAAAACGCGGACTATGCCCTGCAGATTGGCACCTATGAGGTGGCCAATGCCGCCGTGCCCCGTCCCGTGACCCCCTATTATACCACCTATGAAACGGTGATGAATGAATTCTGGCGCAACGTGGCCAGCGGCGCGGACGTGGGCGAAGCCATCGAAACCGCCATTGAAGCCTACGCCATCTACATGCAATAACTCGTATCTCCGGGGCCGCGCCCCTGTGTCGCGGCCCCGGTATACCATCCTGATCCTGTGAGGAAAAAGCTATGCTGCGAGTACACAAGGCCGTTCCATACCTGATGATTTCCGCCGCCTGCCTGCTGTTGCTGGTTTTCCGCGTCATCCCGCTGTTCTATTCCCTGCTGGGCAGCGTGTATATCGACGGCGTTTTCACGCTGGATACCTTTGAAAAGCTGTTTTTCCATGATACCATTTTCTGGCGCTCCATGTGGATCACCGTCAAATTGAATATCGTGGTGATCCCGCTACAGATCGTGGTTTCCCTGCTGCTGGCGCTGCTGGTCAATCAGGATTTGAAGGGCATCGGCGCTTTCCGCACCACATTTATGACGCCCTTTGCCATTTCCGGCGTGGTCAATTGCCTAATCTGGGGCCTGCTGCTGGCAAAAAACAACGGCGTGATCAACAGCCTGCTCAACGCCTTCGGCCTGCCCTCCCAGGGCTTTTGGTCGGACAAAAATCAAGCGCTGTGGTGCATCGTGGCGGAGTCTACCTGGGCAGGCTCGGGCTACTGGATGATTTTTTTCCTGTCCGGTCTCAAGGGTATCGATACCACCATTTATGAATCCGCTGCCCTGGACGGCTGCGGGCCGATCCGCCGCCTGTGGTCCATCACCCTGCCGCTGATGCGGCGCACCATACTCTTTGTGATGGTGGCCAACACCACGGCCAACCTGCTGCTGTTCACGCCCATGAAAACCATCACCAACGGCGGCCCCATGGGCTCCACCAACGCGCTGATGTACGAGGCCTACAAATCCTCCTTCCAGTTCAACAAGCCCGCCCGCTCCAGCGCCATCGTATCGGTGCTGCTGGTGATGATTGGCCTGGTATGCGCTTTACAGTTCTTCCTGCTGCGGGACAAGGACGAGACCAAAGCGAAGAAAGGGGGCGCGGCGGCATGAAAAGAAGCAAAGCAAGCACCGTTCTTCTGTACGCGCTGCTGATCATCCTCACCATCATCATGGTGTTTCCGCTGGTGTATTCCTTTTTCTCTTCCCTGCGCACCAACGAGGAAATTTTCCGCTATATCTCCCCGCTGTCCGTTCACACGCTGATCCCGGTGAATTTCACCGTGGAAGCCTATGTACGGGTGTTCCGGGATTATGGCTTTTTGCAGCCCATCTGGAATACGCTGGCGGTTTGCATCCTGTCGGTATTCTTCGGCTGTCTGATCAACAGCGTGGCGGCCATGGCCTTTGCCATGATGGATTTCAAGGGGAAAAAGCTGATCTACTCCGTGATCCTGATCACCTTTATGATCCCCTTTGAGTCCATTTCCCTGCCCATGTACCGCATCGCTTATAAGCTGAACCTGCTCAACACTTTTGCAGGCATCGTGCTGCCCGGCCTGGCCAGCGGTATGATCCTGTTCCTGTTTGTGCAGTTCTTCAAGGATATCCCCAAAGAAATATTAGAGGCTGCTATCGTGGACGGCGCAAGCCTGCGGCATCTGTTTTTCCGGATCATCTTTCCCATGTCCGGCGCGGTGTTCGTCACCTCGGCACTGATGCAGTTCATGGGGCAATGGAACAGCTACCTGTGGCCGCTGCTGGTAGCGCAGAGCAAATCCCTGCGGCTGATCCAGACCCGGCTGACGGATTTCAACGCTGAGGAGGGTACCGAATGGGCCGCCAAATATGCGGCCATGGTGGTTTCCGCCATCATTCCGCTCGGTTTGTTCCTTCCCCTGCAAAAATATTATGTCGCCGGTGTGACCAGCGGCAGCATAAAAGGGTAAAGAATGAGCGCGACCGGCAGGCCACGCTTCGGCATATCGAATACCCCGCTTTTCGAGACAGGGAAAAGCGGGGTATTCTTGTAAAATTTAAAAAAAACAGGGAACATAAAGGCTGCATTGAGGCAGAACGCCCGCTTGCTTGACCGTCCGCGCTATCAGGCATTCGGGCATCTCCATCGCTCTTTGCCCCGATGCCGGTTTACAAAAAACCAAGGCTTGCGAGCTTTTCTCCGATTGCCGGATCATTTTTGCGAAAAGGAAAAATCTGTACGAGCGTCATGCATCGGTAACATGAAAGTCAAGTAACTCTCTGTCAAGGGAGGGGCGGAGATTTTCCGGCGATACGGATGTCGAAAAATACGATAGAAAATTTTTTTCAATGTTGCTGAGCGTAAATTGAAAAATTTGCAATGCTTTGCGGCTGCGAAGAAGCACCGGGAAGATTTGCTGCTGGCCTATGCTTCCTTAAAAAGAATCCCCGCAGAACCATGGGTACAGTTCCGCGGGGATTTTGGACGCAATACAGTCATTTATGGAGACAAAAAGCGGTTATTTCGCCGCGTTTACAATCAGCTGCACGGCGGTTTCCATGTCCATTCTGTCGGTATTGACGCACAGGTCATAGCTGCCCGGCTCGCCCCATTTGGAGGAAGAAGCCTGGTTGTAGTACGCCGACCGTTCCTTGTCCGCTTTGGCGATGCGCTGCCGGGCTTCCTTTTCGGCCATGCCCTCCCGCTCCATGATGTGGCGGACGCGGCTTTCCTCGGAGGCGCAGATGAAAACCGAGAGCGTTTTGGCTTTGTTCCGCAGGATCAGGTCGGCCCGCCGTCCCACGATCACGCAGGGGCCTTCGGCGGCGATTTTTTCGATGATTTCCCGCTGGGCCCGGGCGGCTTTCTGCTCCAGGGGTACATAATCCCTGGTGCCAAAGCCGATGCTTTGATAAATCGTGGGCACCGTGATGCTTTGCTCATCCTGGCTTTCCAGGTACTTCACGCTCAGGCCGCTTTCCTGGGCGGCTTTGGCTAAAAGCTGGGAATCGTAATAGGGGATATTCAGTTCCTTGGCCACCCGCTGGGCGATGGTGCGGCCGCCGGCGCCATAGCTGCGGCCAACGGTGACGATCCTGTCCGTCAGCGCGTCGCCGGTGGGGACCGCCGTTTTCGTTTCCGCGGCTGCGCGCGGCGCGTCGGGCCGGGACAGCTGCCGGTAGGTGGCGGCGATGACGACCGCGGCCACAATGAAGGTCAATATATCGGACACCGGCATGGAATACAGCACGCCGTCCAGCCCGAACCACAGGGGCAGCAGCAGGGCAAAGCCCACGCCGAAAACCACCTCGCGGATCAGGGAAATGGCGGTGGAAGCCAGCGCCTTGCCCACCGACTGCAGGTAAATGAAGGTGCCCTTGTTCAGCGTGGCCAGGGGCATCATGCACAGGTAGGTGCGGAAAGCCTTGACGGCAAAATCGGTGTACGCCCGGCTTTCGTTGGCCGCGCCGAAAATGCCGATCAATTGCCTGGGGAAGAACTGTACCACGATCAGCGCGACAGCGCCTACCGAAAACTCACAGATCAAAAGCCGCGTAAACAGCGCCTTCACCCGGTCGCTGCGGCCAGCGCCCACGTTGTACCCCACCACGGGGATGCACCCCGCCGCCAGGCCCACGGCGATGGAAATCACGATCTGGAAAAACTTCATCACGATGCCCACCACTGCCATGGGGATCTGGGCGTATTCCGGCTGGGAAAATACCGCATCCAGCGCGCCGTATTTCCGGATCATGTTGTTGATGGCCATCATGGCGGCCACCAGGGAGATTTGCGACAGGAAGCTGGTCATGCCCAGGGCCAGGTACTGCCGGGCCAGGCCCAAATGCAGTCCGAAGCTGTCCTTTTGCAGCTTCACGGCCTTCATGTGGCACAGGTACCAGATGGCCAGGACAGCCGTCAGGATCTGCCCCAGAATGGTGGCCAGCGCCGCGCCCATCATGCCCCATTTGAACACGAAGATGAAGATGGGGTCCAGGATGATGTTCACCAGCGCGCCGGCCAGGGTGGAGACCATGGCGAATTTGGGGCTTCCGTCCGAGCGGATGATGGGGTTCATGGCCTGGCCAAACATATAAAAGGGAAGGCCCACGGTGATCCAGAAGAAATAGCTTTGGGCCTGCCGGAAGGTTTCGCCGTTCACCCGCCCGCCGAACGCGGTGAGGATGCTGTTGGCAAAGATCAGGTAACTGGCGGTAACGAGCAGGCTGAGGCCGATGCACAGCACCACCGCGCTGCCGATGGACTTGTGGGCGTCCTCCTTTTTGCCGGCGCCCAGGCTGATGGAAACGAAGGCGCACGCGCCGTCCCCGATCATCACGGCGATGGCCAGGGCCACCACCGTCAGCGGGAATACCACGGTGTTGGCCGCGTTGCCGTAGGAGCCCAGGTAGGTAGCGTTGGCGATGAAGATTTGATCTACGATGTTATACAGCGCCGCCACCAGCAGCGAAATGATGCAGGGCACGGCATATTTCATCATCAGCTTGCCCACGGGCTCCTGTTCCAGAAAATTGTTTTCCTTGTGTTCCACAATGCTTTTCCTCCTGCCAAGCGACAAAAAAATAACGTCTGTCCATCAGCTGGTTCCGCTGCGGCAGGCGTCATGAACACAAGAAAAGCGCCGGCCACAGTTGGATTTACGCTGTTAGCCACACGCTGTATTCTTTATTTTACCGATTTTTTGGGGTTTGTCAAATCTTTTTTGCAAAAAACGCGGACTTAAAATTTGGGATCGAATCAGGATATAACACCCTTTTCATGATATAAATGGTTGACATCCCACCAGATTAATGCTATATTATAAACGAAAACGTTTTAGATATAATGTGACAGGAGGAGGGCCCATGAGCGTTACCATCAAAGAGCTGGCGGAATACTGTGGACTTTCCATGTCAGCCGTCAGCAAGGCGCTGAACGGCTACAGCGATATCAGCGACGCCACCCGCGCGGCGGTGCTCCGCGCGGCCAAGGAGCTGGATTATCATCCCAATGCCCATGCCCGGGCGCTCAAATCGGGGCGCAGCTATAACCTGGGCGTGCTTTTCAGCG
This sequence comes from Clostridia bacterium, assembly GCA_017469605.1. Classification (GTDB taxonomy): domain Bacteria; phylum Bacillota; class Clostridia; order Christensenellales; family Aristaeellaceae; genus SFMI01. Next base: position 2,478 of record JAFUGB010000410.1, on the reverse strand, counting down.
ACGACAGCCAAAGCGGCCTGACCCATCCCTTTTTCTCGGTGGTGCTGGAGCATTTCAAGCGTGAGGCCGAGCGGCTGGGCTATGATATCACCTTCATCGGCCATCGCATGGGCAACGGGCGGATCACCTACCTGGACCACTGCCGCTACCGGGAAGTGGACGGCGTTTGCGTGGCCTGCACCGATTTTGAACAGCCCGAGGTGATGGAGCTGGTGCGCAGCGCCATTCCGGTGATCACCATAGATCACAATTTTGAGGGGAATCCCTGCGTATTTTCCGATAACAAATCGGGCATGCACCAGCTGGTGGAATACGTTTACCGCATGGGACACCGGCGCATCGCCTATATTTACGGCGGCAGAAGCGCGGTTACCGATGTGCGCTACAGGGCCTTCCTGGAATCGGCGCAAAGGCTGGGGCTTGATGTGCCGCCCGAATACGTCGTTCCCGGCGAATATACCAAGCCCGATCAGGTATACAGGGTCATGGCGTCCATGCTCAGGCTGAAGAACCGTCCCACCTGCGTGCTGATCTGCGACGATTATTCGGCCATGGGGGCCCTGCGGGCCTGCTCCGAGGCCGGACTGCGGGTGCCGGAGGATATTTCGCTGGCGGGCTTTGACGGCATTGAACAGATGCAGTCCTTCTATCCCCGGCTTACCACGGTATACCAGGACGCGCCGCGCGTGGGCCAGGAGGCCGCCCGGCAGCTGGTTGCCCTGGTGGAGGACAGGATGCCTGCAATGGACAGCGTAATTCCGTGCCGCCTGATTGCGGGGGAAACGGTGGGCAGGGTTTTCGCGTAAAACTAAAACGTTTGAAATTTTTTGCTAAAAAGGCCAAAAAAACGGTTTACTTTTTGGAATGGGTGTGTTACAATAGCTTTGTCCTTGACAGAAAACGTTTTAGTGGCATAAAAAAGCCCAAATCAATCATGTCTCTTCGCGGCGTGTGTGCCGTTTGAGAAAACAGCGGTTTATCCGCAAATTAAAAGGAGGAAACATCCCTATGAAGAAGCTGTTTGCCCTGCTGCTGGCCGTCATGATGATTGGCAGCATCGCCATCGCTTCCGCCGAAGATGTGTTCACCACCACCTTCGACGTGCCCGCGACCGGCGAAACCTTCACCATTTATGCCTGGAACGATGAATTCCTGGGCATGCTGAAGAACTACTACATCCCCGCCACCGGCGGCACCGTGGACGCTGACGGCAACGTCACCTTCGCCAACGGCGACAAGCTGGAGTTCGTCATCAACCCCAACGACGACGGCAACTACCAGGCCAAGCTGGATCAGGCGCTGCAGAACGGCTCCCACATCGATATGTTCCTGATGGAAGCCGACTATGCTCTGAAGTATGTTGATTCTGAATACACCCGCCCCATCGAGAGCGTTGGCATCACCGCTGAGGAAATGGCCGGCCAGTATGAGTACACCGTGCAGGTTGCCACCGACTCCGAAGGCGTTGTGAAGGGCTCCTCCTGGCAGGCTGCTCCTGGCCTGTTCATGTATCGCGCTTCCCTGGCCGAAAAGTACCTGGGCGTCACCTCTCCTGAAGAGATGGCCGAAAAGGTAAAGGACTGGGATGCCTTCCTGGCCACTGCCCGTGAGCTGAACGAAAAGAGCGAAGGCGCCACCAAGATCATCCCCTCCAACGGCGATGCCTGGCAGGCCATCCGCACCTACCGCACCAGCCCCTGGGTGGATGATGAGCTGAACCTGGTGATCGACGACCAGGTGACCTGGTACTTCGATTTCGCCAAGACCCTGCGCGAAGAAAACCTGACCGCCAACGCCAACCCCTGGTCTGAAGCCTGGAACGCCTCCATGGGCAACGATTCCGTGCTGGGCCTGTTCATGAGCACCTGGGGCATCCAGTGGACCATGGTGGGCAACTCCGGCGGCACGCAGCCCGGCGAAGGCACCTACGGCGACTGGCGCGCCACCACCCCTCCCATCCCCTACTACTGGGGCGGCACCTGGCTGGCTGTGGCCAACACCTGCACCAACGATCCCCTGGCTGCTGACATCATCCGCTACTTCACCATCAATGAAGACAGCATGAAGGATTACTGCCTGAAGAGCAAGGACTATGTGAACAACGACGCCGCTGTGAAGAGCATCATCGACGACGGCTTCGGCTTCGACTTCCTGGGCGGCCAGGATCACTACAGCCTGTTCCGTGACGTGCTGGACAAGATCGACGTGTCCACCATGAGCGCTTATGACCAGAACATCAACACCGCCATGGACACCCAGGTCAACGCCTACGCCACCAATGAAAAGGATCTGGACACCGCTATTGCCGATTTCAAGGCTGCCGTGGTTGACCTGTATCCCGAAATCACCGCCGACTAATTTCGGATCATCATTCTGGAGAGGAGCACGCTCCTCCGTCAGGGGAATACCCCGGAGGAAATTCCTCCGGGGTATCCTTTTCCCGGTAGAATCCAAAGCCTTCCCCTTGAGGGGAAGGTT
>JAFUGB010000409.1 GCA_017469605.1 Clostridia bacterium | reverse complement strand
CCGGCAGCCAGCTCCGCGGCACCGCCGTCCAGCTGGGCCGCGCCATCCCTGAGGGCGGATGCGCCGTCATTCAGCTGGGCCGCGCCGTCCTTGAGGGCGGCCGCGCCGTCGTCCAGCCGCGCCAGGCCGTCGTTCAGTTCGTTGATCTTGGGCGCGATGTCCTTGGTTTTGCCCGCGGTTTCGGGCAGGGCTTCGCCGTTTTTCAAGGCGGTCAGCAGCGCTTGGGCTTCGGCCAGCTCGGCATGCGGATCGATGCCGATCCGCGCATCCAGCTCTTTGCATACCGCGTCGATGGGATCGGAGGTCGCGAAGGTCATCATCCAGGAAAGATCGGCGTGATCGGCGCGGAAGGAGACGGAGAAGGAGACGGGCAGGCCCAGCTCTTTGCCGACGCCGGGCACGGCCCAGCCCACCAGCACCTGGCGGCCCATTTCGCTGAGCACGGCGGCGTTTTCCAATTGCAGATCAGAAATGCCGGTTTCCGGCAGCGGCAGGATAGAAACGGCCAGGGCGGGCAGGCTTTCCGCATTGGCATAGCTTACGGTCAGCACGGCTTCGCCGGCCTTGTCCTTCAGGGCGTCGGCGGAGATCTCCTCGCCGTCCAGGGTCAGCGTGACCACGGGCAGGAGGACGGGCGTTTTGTCCGAGGTGCCCTGGTATGTAATGTCCTTGCCCTGGGCCTGCCAGGTCAGGGCTTCCCCGTCCAGGGCAAAGGCTTCTTTGCCGCCTGCATTCCGGATGGCGGTCAGCAGCGTCTGGTCGGAGATCTCGTCCAGCCCGTCGGCGTTTTCCAGGCGGATGCTGTCGGTAATGCTTTGCACCGTGCCGTCAGGCGCGGCGACCACATAAACGCGCTCGTGCTTGGTGGTTTCGGCCAGGCCGGAAACGCAGCCCAGCGTTATGGCGGCGCACAGCAGGAATGCAACGATCTTCTTCATGATAAATCCTTCCTTTCTTATCGGGCGGCTTTCATATCAAAGGTGGAATGGACGATGATCTTATCCAGGAGCAGCAGCATGGCGGGCAGGAGCAGCAGCACCACGGCCACGCTCAGCAGCGCGCCCCGGGCGATCAGCCGGCACATGCTGGAAATGATGTCCACATTGGAATACAGGCCCACGCCCCAGGTGGCGGCGAAGAAGCCCAGGCCGCTGACCAGCACGCTCTGGGCGGCGGAAGCCACGGCCTTTTCCACAGCCTCCTTTTTGTCCAGGCCGGACAGGCGGTTTTGCTTATATCGCGTGGTCATCAGGATGGCGTAGTCCACGGTAGCGCCCAGCTGGATGGTGGAAATCAGGATGGGGCCCACAAACGGCAGCTCCGTGCCGGTGTAATACGGGATGCACAGGTTGGCGGCGATGGCCAGCTCGATAACGGCCACCAGCAGCACCGGCAGGGAGATCGATTTTTGCACCAGCATGATGATCACAAAGATGGCAATGATGGAAATCAGGCTGACCACGGTGAAATCATGGTCGGTGCAGGCGATCAGGTCTTTGGTGCAGGGCGCTTCACCGATCAGCATGCCGCCCTGGTCGTACTTCTTCAAAATATCGTTCAAAGCATCGATTTGCGCGTTGACCTCGTCGGAGGAAATCACATAGGAGCTGTTGATCAGCATCAGCTGGTACCGTTCGCCCTTGACCAGAGACAAAATATCATTGGGAACGATGGATTCCGGGATGCCCGCGCCCAGCAAACTGTCGATGCCCAGCACGCTCCTGACGCCGTCCACCTGTTCCATTTCGGCGGTCATATCCCGCACGTCCTTCTGGGGAACATTGCTGTCCACCAGCAGCAGGTGGGTGGTGGCCATATCGAAGGTTTCTTCCAGCTTTTTGTTGGCAATCACCGATTTCAGCTCGGGCGGCATCACCTTGCTCATGTCGTAATACACATTCACATGCTGGTAGCCGTAGAACGCCGGGAAAATCATGAGCACCAGCACTACGGCCAGCACCTTGTAATGCTTCACCACGAAGCGTCCGATGCCGCCCACGTCGGGCAGCAGCGGCTTGTGGCTGGTTTTTTCAATGGGCCTGTCAAACAGGCGGATCACGCAGGGCAGCAGGATCACCGTGCCAAGGACCCCCATGACCACGCCCTTGCTCATGACAATACCCAAGTCTTTTCCTAACGTAAAGCTCATGAAGCAGATGGAAACGAAGCCCGCCACTGTGGTCAGGCTGGAGCCCAGGATGGAGGTAAAGGTCAGGCGGATGGCGTCGGCCATGGCCGCGTCCTTATCCGCCGTCAGCGCTTTCTGCTCCTTGTAGCTGTGCCACAGGAAAATGCTGTAATCCAGCGTTACGCCCAACTGCAGCACGGCGGCCACGGCCTTGGTGATGTAGCTGATTTCGCCCAGGAAGTAATTGCTGCCCAGGTTCCACAGGATGCTTACGCCGATGCAGAAGAGGAAGATCAGCGGCAGCAGGAAGGAATCCATGGTGATCATCAGCACCACGGCGCACAGCGCCACGGCGATGCCCACATAAATGGCTTCCTGATCCTCCACCAGCTGTTTGGTATCGGTGACCACGGCGGACAGCCCGGAAACGAAGCACTTTTCGCCCGCCACCCTGCGCACCTGATTGATGGCTTCCATGGTTTCCTCGGAGGAGGAGCCTTCATCGAAGAACACGGCGGAAAGCATGCATTCGCCCCGCTGGAACATTTCCCGGATGCTGCCCGGGATGATCTCGATGGGCAACATGCCCTTGGTGACGGAGGCAAAGCCGATCACGCTGTCCACATGCGGGATGTCCTTCAGGGTGCTCTCCATATCAGCCTGTTCGTTGATCGTCATGCCCTCGGTGACCAGCAGGGAAAAGGCGCCCTTGCCGAAATCCTCCAGTAAAATTTCCTGTCCCTGCACCGTTTCCAGGTCCTGGGGCAGGTAATACAAAAGATCGTACTTGGTCTTGGTGGCGGCCATGCCCAGCACAGCGGGGATCACCAGCGCAAGACACACGATGATGACCAGGATCCTGTGCTTGACCAGCCCTTTTACCAATCCGCTCACATCAGTTACCTCCCAACACGATTACTTTTAACAAACATTGTGTTGACAATATCAACGATGTGAATTATAATCTATCGTGTGATTGATTTCAATAATCAATTTGATTATCAATCGTTTGTTAAACAACATTTGACGCCACCGGAAGGCTTATCAAACAAAAGAACCTGAAACTGTTGAGAAAGAAGGCTGCGAATATGATCCCATCCCCCGCGACGCCGGAGAAAAAAGAAGACCGCCGTGTCCGGCGGACAAAAAAGCTGCTGACCCAGGCCCTGACCCAGCTTCTTCAGGAAAAGCAGATCAACGAGATCACGGTCAAGGAGCTGACCGACCTGGCGGATATGAACCGGGGCACCTTTTACCTGTATTACAGGGATATGTTTGATATGCTGGAAAAAATCGAGGACGGCATGTTTGAAGCCCTGGACGCCATCGTATCCCTACACGAGCACGAAGATGTGAGCCAGCAGACCAAGCCCATCCTGCTGGATCTTTTCCGTTTCATCCAGGACAACCAGGAAATGTGCCGGGTGCTTTTAAGCCCCCATGGGGACATGAACTTCCTGCACCGGCTCAACGAGGTGGTGCGGGAAAAATGCCTGCGGATGTGGCCGCTCCTTCAGAAGGCCGGGGACGATACCGGCTTTGAGTACCATTACAGCTTTGTGGTGTTTGGCTGCGCCGGGGTGATCCGCGCCTGGGTCAATCGCAGCTGCCGGGAACCAGCCGAGCAGATGGCCGAACTGGCCGACGCCATGATCCGCAGGGGCGGCCTGGCGGAGGCGGAATAAGCCGATCCATAACAAAGCACGGCGCTGGCGTTTGGTACGCGGCGCCGTGCTTTTTGGGCTGCGCGGGCGGGATCAGCCGGCCATCCGCGCCTGTCCCCGCCCATGGCCTTCAGTTTATCCATCGCCAGCTTTCTTTGCAGGAAACATTGTAATCGCTGTCCACCGTGAGGGTATATACCTTGATCTTTGGCCGTCCTATGTCCGGATCCATCACGGGGATGGGCTCCCCGGTGCCAAAGCCGTTGACCGTCAATTCGGTGGTGCCGGGGATGCGCCCATGGTATTCATACGTTTCGGTATACTGGGATCCGGTCGCCAGCGGATCATGGGATGGCCCGTAATCCTTTACCGTGCGGACAAAAAGGATTTCGGGCGCGGCCAGCACGGGCATTTCCTGCATTACAATGCCTTCGCGGGTGGTGATGGTCAGGGTGAAGGTTTGCGCATCCTCCACCGTATAGCTTTTCAAAAAGCGATAGACATCCCGCATCAGGCCGCCGGGCTGAACCTGATCCCCGCTGATGGAAAACGCGCGGCCGTCGCTGTATTCAACGCGCAAATGCTCGCTGGGCGCGTCCAGCAGGTATTCCTCAGCGTATGGAAGATCGGCCCAGCTTTCGGGGGCATACTGCGCGATATAGTTTTGCAGATCCCGCAGCGTGTCCCATGTGGTGGCGTACCAGGCTTTTGTATCGCGATCCGATACGGCCAGGCCGTCCGCGTCCAGCGTCATGACAAAATGTTCGTTCTCCATGCCGCCCAGGATGGCGTATTCGCACAGCGTTAATTTGCTTGGCGCTTCTCCCCGTGCGGCAGCGAAGCAAAATAAGCAGATGAAGCCAGCGAGGACGATCGCGAAAAAGCGCCTCATTGCCGTTTCCTCCTCCCCTTCAAAACACAGGGGGCGGGCAAGATCATTGCCCGCCCCCAAAATCATCAACAAACCCAGCGTGATGAACCTGGGATGCATGAAGGGGCCGCGGCCCCTTCATTTTTCATCCGCAGGCGACGGCGTGTACGCCGCCGAGGAGAAAATTTGTGTAGCGGAGCTTGCCCCCGCGAAACAAATTTTCAGT
>JAFUGB010000408.1 GCA_017469605.1 Clostridia bacterium | reverse complement strand
TTTAACCGCCTGAACTGTTCCTTCTTGTTTCCCATCTTTATCGATGGTTTGTTTGCTGTCCGCTTTTTTATAATTCATTGTTTCAAACTTTCTTCCCCGGGAAGAAAGCGCGTATTCCCCCTGTCCAATTTCTTTCCGTCCGCCTTTACCGGAGACGGAGTATCAATTGAACAATCCCTTCATCTTGTCCAGGAAGGATTTGCGCTCCTTGTACTCCCGGCCGGTGCTGCTCTCGTCAAACTGGCGCAGCAGCTCCTTTTGCTTTTCGGTCAGCTTGGTGGGCACCTCCACCCGCACGCGGACGATCAGATCGCCGGTATAGCTGGAGCGCACCTGGGGCACGCCCTTGCCGCGCAGGCGGAACTCGGTGCCGTTCTGGGTGCCCTCGGGCACGGTATATTTTTCGGCGCCCTTCAGGGTGGGAATATCGATTTCGCCGCCCAGCGCCGCGGTGGGGAAGCTGATGGGCATATCCAGGTACAGGTTGGTGCCGTCGCGCCGGAAAAGCTTATGGGGCTTCACGGTGATCACGATGTACAGATCGCCGTTGGGACCGCCGTTGATGCCGGGCTCGCCCTGGCCGTTCATCACGATGGTCTGTCCGTTATCGATACCGGCGGGCACCTTCACGGTGGCGGTGCGCTTGCGCTTCACCCGGCCGGTGCCGCCGCACTTGGGGCAGCGGTCCTTGATCACCTTGCCCGTGCCGCCGCAGGCCGAGCAGGTGCGGATGGTGGTCATGAAGCCGCCCTGCATGCGCACCTGGCCGGTGCCCTTGCAGGTGGGGCAGGTGATGGGCTGGGTGCCGGGCTTGGCGCCGCTGCCGCGGCAGTCGTCGCACAGCTCGCTGCGGTAAAAATCAAAGGATTTTTCGCAGCCGAACACGGCCTCTTCAAAGCTGATGCGCAGATCATAGCGCAGGTCGTTGCCCTGCTGGGGGGCGTTGGCTCCCCGCCGGGAACCGCCCATGCCCGCGCCGCCAAACAGCTGGTCAAAGATGCTGCTGAAGCCGCCCATATCACCGAAGCCGCCAAAGCCGCTGGTATCAAAGCCCCCGGCGCCGTTCATGGGATCGTTAAAGCCAAACTGGTCGTAACGGGCGCGCTTGTCCGGATCGGACAGCACCTCGTTGGCCTCGTTCAGCTCCCGGAACCGGGCCTCGGCCTCTTTATCGTTGGGGTGCAGGTCAGGATGGCATTCCTTGGCCTTTTTGCGGTAAGCCTTTTTGATGTCGTCCTGGCTGGCGTTCTTATTGATGCCCAGCACCTCGTAGTAGTCTCTTTTATTTGCCATGCTTTATCATCACCTTAACCCGCAATGCGCAATGCGGAAGGATCCGCATTGCGCACCACGGTGATTACTTCCCGGATTCTGTTACTGCACGCTGCCATCGGCATTGTAGCTGCCGTCGTCATTCTGGCTGCCGGGCTGCGCGCCCATATCGGGCGCCGCGCCGCCCATGTCGGGGGCGCCGCCCTGCTGCTGGTACAACTTGCCGAAGATCTGGTACACACGCTGGGTCATGCCTTCCATGGCGCTCTTGATTTCATCGGCGTTGTTGCGCTCACGCACGGCCTTGAAATCGGCCAGCTCCTTTTCCACGGCGGCCTTGTCCTCGGCGGACAGCTTATCGCCGTTCTCCTTGAGCTGCTTTTCCAGCTCATAGGTCACGCTGTCGGCGCGGTTCAGGGTTTCCACCTCATCCTTGCGCTTCTTGTCCTGCTCGGCGTACTGCTCGGCTTCCTTCACGCGCTGCTGGATTTCTTCCTCGCTCATGTTGGTGGAGGAGGTGATGGTGATATTCTGCTCGTTGCCGGTGCCCTTGTCCTTGGCCGATACCGAAACGATGCCGTTCTTGTCGATGCGGAAGGTCACTTCGATCTGGGGCACGCCGCGGGGCGCGGCGGGGATGCCGGTGAGCTGGAAGCGGCCCAGCGTCTTGTTATCGTAGGCCATGGGGCGCTCGCCCTGCAGCACGTGGATTTCAACGGTGGTCTGGCCGTCGGCGGCGGTGGAGAACACCTGGCTCTTTTCGGTGGGGATGGTGGTGTTGCGGTCGATCAGGCGGGTGAAGATGTGGCCCTCGGTTTCCAGTCCCAGGCTCAGGGGCGTTACATCCAGCAGCAGCACGTCCTTGACCTCGCCGCCCAGCACGCCGGCCTGGATGGCGGCGCCGATGGCCACGCACTCATCGGGGTTGATGCCCTTGAAGGGCTCCTTGCCGGTCACCTTCTTCACGGCCTCCTGCACGGCGGGGATACGGGTGGAGCCGCCCACCAGGATCACCTTGTCGATCTGCGCGGCGGTCAGGCCGGCGTCCCGCAGGGCGTTCTGCATGGGGGTGATGGTCTTTTCCACCAGGTCGGCGGTGAGCTCGTTGAACTTGGCGCGGGTCAGCGTCATATCCAGGTGCGTGGGGCCGGTGGCGTCGGCGGTGATGAAGGGCAGGTTGATGTTGGCGCTCATGACGCCGGAAAGCTC
>JAFUGB010000407.1 GCA_017469605.1 Clostridia bacterium | reverse complement strand
GGTTTTAAGCCTTCTTTTAACCGGATATCGGCCTTCAAAATATCCCCGCCTGTCAGGAACGCGCTCCAACAGGCGGGGATGATTATTCTTCCAATATATAATGCTTACACCGTCATGCCCTTGGCGATCACCACGGGATAGCTGACAGGCGCGCAGAGTGTTACGCCGTCGCGGACGGTGACCTGCTTATCCAGGATGCAGCCCTCCACATGGGCGCCGCTCATGATATAGCCGTCCTGCATGATCACGGCGTTCTTGACCACCGCGCCCTTCTGCACATGCACGCCGCGGAAGATCACGCTGTTTTCCACCGTGCCCTCAATGACGCAGCCGTCGGCCAGCAGGCTGTCCTTCACCTTGGCGCCGGGGACGTAGCGGGTGGGCATTTCATCGCGCATCTTGGTCCAGATGGCGCGGTCGGCACGCAGCACCTGCTGGCGGATTTCGGGCTTGAGCAAATCGCTGCTGCACTCGAAGTATGCCTGCACGGTATCCAGCCGCCAGGCCGGGCTGTCGTTGCGCCAGCCGTATACCTTGAGATTGCCCTCATGAATGGCCTGCTGCAGCAGCTCGCGGGTAAAGTGATACTGGGCGCGGCTCACAGCGCGGTCGGCCAGTTCAATCAGCAGCTCACGGCGGATCAGGAAGGCTTCCATATAGGTATTTTCAAAGCTGGGCATCACGGGATGGTTTTCCAGCTCCAGCACGCGGCCCTCTTCATCCACCTTGATATAGTGGCCGACGCCACTGCGGCGGACGCCGGGATTGGTGGTATACATCAGGGTGATATCGGCGCCGGTGCGGATATGCTGGGCCGCCATATCGTCATAGTTGGCAATATAGAGCATGCCGGAGTCGGTCACCACCACATAGCGCTCATGGCTGCGGCGCAGGTATACCATATTGCTGCGGATGGCGTCCATCAAGCCGTTGTACACGCCGATGTTATCGGGGGTCTGGTAGGGGGGCAGCAGCACCAGGCCCTGGCGCTTGCCGTGCAGATCCCACTCCTTGCCGCTGCCCAGATGGTCGATCAGGCTGGAGTAATTCTTCTGCAGGATGATGCCCACGTTCTTTGCTCCGCTGGAAACCAGGGAGGAAAGCACAAAGTCGATCACGCGGTAACGCGCCAGCACGGGCAGCGCGGCCACGGCGCGCACAGCGGTCAGCTCTCCCAGCCTTTCGCCGTTATCGCCGGTATAAATCAAGCCCATCAGATCATTCATGGCTTTTCCCTCCTTACTGCTCGCGCTGGGTGCCGGCCGGCACGGTATCGCCCGCAGGCACGGTTACATTCTGCGCCACCACGGCAATGGAACCCTCGCTCTCGCCCACCATGGCGCCGGGCTCAATGACGGCGTTCTCGGCCACGATGGCGCGCCGCACGATGGCGCCGCGGCGGATCACCGCGCCGGGCATGATCACGCTGTCGATCACCTGGGCGCCGGCTTCCACAATGGTGCCGGTGCTGATGATGCTGTGCTGCACGCGTCCATATACCTCGCAGCCCTCGGTTACCAGGCTGTCGCTCACTTCGGCGGTATCGGCCACGTACTGGGGGCCGGAGCCGAAATTGCGGGCATAGATGCGCCACTTTTTATCGTGCAGGTCAATGGGCAGGGGCGAGGTGAGCAGGTCCATATTGGCCTCCCACAGGCTGTCGATGGTGCCCACGTCCTTCCAGTAATCGTTGAAGGAATAGGCCGTAAGCGTGCAGCCCTCCTCCAGCATCATGGGGATGATGTTCTTGCCAAAGTCGTTGCTGCTGTTGGGGTTCTTTTCATCCCGGGTCAAATAATCGCGCAGCTTGTCCCAGCTGAACACATACACGCCCATGCTGGCGTTGTTGGACTTGGGATTCTTGGGCTTTTCCTCAAATTCAATGATGTTGCCCTGCTCGTTGGTATTCATGATGCCAAAACGGCTGGCCTCTTCCCAGGGCACCTGGCGCACGGCGATGGTGGCGTCAGCCTTATGCTCAATATGATGGCGCAGCATGGCAGCGTAATCCATCTTATAAATATGGTCGCCCGAGAGGATCAGCACATACTCGGGATCAAACTGCTGGATAAAGGGCAGGTTCTGATAGATGGCGTTGGCGGTACCCTTGTACCATTCGCCGGTGGCGCCGGTATGGTAGGGGGGCAGCACATATACGCCGCCCTGGCTGACATCCAGGTCCCAGGGCGCGCCCGAACCGATATAAGCATTGAGCTCCAGGGGCCGGTACTGGGTCAACACGCCCACGGTATCAATGCCGCTGTTTACACAGTTGGACAGGGGGAAATCAATGATGCGGTACTTGCCGCCAAACGGCACAGCCGGTTTGGCCATCTGCTGGGTCAGCACGCCCAGACGGCTGCCCTGGCCGCCTGCCAAAAGCATGGCCACGCATTGTTTTTTGCGTATCACGGTGTATTCCTTCCCTTCAATCTATATTATTGTGAGGATAAGAGTGTATTCCTGTTTTCATTGTAACAGGGAATAAATGTCGGTGTCAATGGACGCTTTGGCACCAATCAAGACAAAAAACCGCGCCTTTTTTAAATATAATAATAAAAAGAAATATTAATATTCATATATAATTCACAAAAAACAGCTTGTCAAAACGCCCTTTGTCCTGTATAATGAAGTTACTCAGATATAAAAATGCCTTATCGGGGCGAAAATCTTCCGAACTCTTTGGCAGCGTGGCTGCTTGGAGAAAATAAAAAAAGGAGAATGATTCCCATGAAAAAGTTTCTCGCTCTGTTGCTGGTCGCTATGATGGCTCTGGGCCTGGCCGGCACCGCCATGGCCGAAGGCACCGCCTTCGTTTCCTGGTACACCTTTGGCGACGTGTACCTGACCAGCGTGCGCAATGCCCTGGGCAACGCCTTTGATGCCCGCGGCATCGCCGTGCTCGATAAGGATTCCAACGGCGTGCAGCAGACCCAGATCGACGACATCAACACCGCCCTGGTAACCGGCACCGACGCCCTGGTGATCAACCTGGTGGATTCCGGCGCCATCGGCACCGCCCAGAACCTGATGGACGCTGCCCGCGCTCAGGACAAGCCCGCCGTGTTCTTCAACCGCGCCGTCTCCACCGATGACGCCGAGGCTGCCGAACTGTTCCTGGGCTATGAAAAGACCGCCTTCGTAGGCACCAACTTTGAAGACGCCGGCAAGCTGGAAGGCCAGATGATCGGTGAATTCCTGGTAGCCAACTACGACGCCATCGACCTGAACGGCGACGGCATCATCACCTACGTCATGTTCAAGGGCGACGAAGCCAACCAGGAAGCCATTGCCCGCACCAAGTACGCCCAGGAAGTGGCTGACGAAGTGCTGGCTGCCGCCGGCAAGCCCGCCATCAAGTTCTATGACGATGCCAATGCCAACAAGTACCTGGTTGACCTGAACGGCACCTGGTCCAACGTGGCCTCCTTCGAATATCTGCAGACCATCCTGGCCCAGTACAACGAAGCCAACGGCAACATGGTGGAACTGGTTATCGCCAACAACGACGATATGGCCATCGGCGCCATCAACGCGCTGGCCCAGGCCGGCTACAACACCGGCGATGAAGGCTCCAAGGTTATCCCCGTGTTCGGTGTGGACGCCGTGGACGCCGCCAAGGAACTGATCAAGGAAGGCCGCATGACCGGTACCGTGCTGCAGGATGCCGTCGGCATGGCCGAAGCCACCGCGCAGATCACCGCCAACCTGATCGCCGGCGAAGATAAGTTTGCCGGTCTGAACGAAAACGTGGTCATTGTGGACGACTGGTTCGTGCAGATCCCCTACGCTCCCTATACCGGCGAGTAAGCACATATAACGCACCCGGCCCGCGCTTTTCCGGCGCGAGCCGGATTTTCCTGTGCACGGGGGGAGCTTTTATAACTCCCCCCGTGCTTGGGCTTTACTGAACATGACAAAAAGGAGCAGCACAGCATGGAGAAAGATAATGTATTGCTGCGCATGGAGGGCATCAACAAATCCTTCCCCGGCGTAAAAGCGCTGGATAATGCGCAGCTTACGCTGCGTGCCGGTTCGGTGCACGCCCTGATGGGCGAAAATGGCGCCGGCAAATCCACGCTGATGAAGTGCCTGTTCGGCATCTATAGCAAGGACGCGGGCCATATCTACCTGGAGGGCAAGGAAGTAAACTTCAAGTCCTCCCGCGAGGCGCTGGACAACGGCGTGGCCATGGTGCACCAGGAGCTGAATCAGGCGCTGAAGCGCAACGTGATGGACAACATCTGGCTGGGCCGGTATCCCAAAGTAAAGGGCCTGCCCATCGTCAGTGAAAAACAAATGTATGCCGATACCATGCGCGTATTTGACGAATTGGACGTGCATGTGGACCCCAAGATGGTGATGAGCAAAATGCCCGTCTCCCAACGGCAGATGGTGGAAATTGCCAAGGCCGTCTCCTTCAATTCCAAGGTGATCGTGCTGGATGAGCCCACCTCCTCCCTGACCGAGCAGGAAGTGGAGCATCTGTTTAAAATCATCAACATGCTGCGTGACCGGGGCTGCGGCATCATCTATATCAGCCATAAAATGGATGAAATCCTGCGCATCAGCGACGAGGTCACCATCATGCGCGACGGCCAGTACATTGCCACCCGGCCCGCCGCCCAGCTGACCAAGGCCGAGATCATCCGCCTGATGGTGGGCCGCGAAATGACCAACCAGTTTCCGCCCAAGCTGCGGACGGCCTCCAGCGAGGACATCATGCGCGTGGAGGGCATCACTGCCCAGTATTCCCACCTGAAGGATGTGTCCTTCAGCCTGAAAAAGGGTGAAATCCTGGGCGTGGCCGGTCTGGACGCCTCGGGCCGCACCGAACTGTTGGAAAACATTTTCGGCGCCGCCACCCGCAAAAGCGGCAAGATTTTTAAAAACGGCGTTGAAATCCACAATAAAACCCCCAAGGAAGCCATTAAAAACGGCTTTGCCCTGGTCACCGAGGAACGCCGCGCCACCGGCATTTTTGCCATCCTCAATATCCGTGAAAACATCGTGGTGGCCAGCCTGAAAAGCTATCTCAATTTCATCTTCCTGCAGGATAAGCAGATGAGCAGGAGCACGGATGATATGATCCAGGCCATGAGCATCAAAACGCCCAGCCAGAAAACCCAGATCCGCTCCCTGTCCGGCGGCAACCAGCAGAAGGTGATCTTTGGCCGCTGGATCCTGACCAGCCCCGATATCCTGCTGCTGGATGAGCCCACCCGCGGCATCGACGTGGGCGCCAAGTATGAAATCTACCAGCTGATCCAGAATTTGGCAAAAGAGGGAAAATCCGTGATCATGGTATCCTCGGAAATGCCCGAGTTGCTGGGCGTATGTTCCCGCATCCTGGTAATGAGCGGCGGCCGCCTGGCGGGCGAAGTGGACGCAGACAACACCAGCCAGGAAGAAATCATGACCCTGGCTGCGAAATACGTGTAAGGGGGACGGCAAAATGTCTCAAGCAAAAACCCAGGCCAAACAGCCTGTCAATATTGTCAACTGGATTCTGGATCACGCCATGATCATCATCATCATCCTGATGGCGATCTATGTTGAAATCCAGCGTCCGCAGTTCTTCGGCGTGGCTTCGCTGATGAACATCGTAAACCTGACTGCCGCCCGCCTTCCCATGGCGCTGGGCGTGGCCGGATGCATCATCCTGGCAGGCACGGACCTGTCCGGCGGCCGCGTGGCCGGCCTCACCGCCTTCATCTCCGCCATCCTGCTGCAGAAAGCCGGCGTGGCCAACCGTTTCCTGGAGGGCGGCTCGCCCTGGTTTGTGCCCTTCGTCATCCTGCTGGTCATGCTGGTGGGCGCCTGTGTGGGCATGCTGAACGGCTTCTGCATGGGCAAGTTCAAGCTGCATCCCTTCATCGTGACCCTGGCCACCCAGCTGATCACCTATGGTATCTATCTGACGGTATCCAACTCCAAGCAGATCTCCAGCCTGGACCCCAGCTATACCACCAGCTTTGTTACCAAGCCGCTGTTCCGCATCGGCACCACGGCGGTTCCCGTTTACGTGCTGCTGGCCATCATCCTGGTGGCACTCATGTGGCTGGTATGGAATAAAACCACCTTTGGCAAAAACATGTTTGCCGTAGGCTCCAATGAGGAAGCCGCCCGCGTATCCGGCGTCAACGTGCTGCTGACGATCATGTGCGTGTTCATGATGGCCGGCGCCCTGTACGGCTACACCGGCTTCATCGAAGGCGCCCGTATCGGTACCTCCAGTCCCTCGCTGGGCCTGAACTATGAAAGCGACGCCATCTCGGCCGTGGTTATCGGCGGCGTTTCTTTCGTGGGCGGCACCGGCAAAATCAGCGGCGTGATCCTGGGCGTGTTCATGATGCAGCTGATCATGAGCGGCATGACCTTCCTGGGCATCAGCGGCAACGTGACCTACATCATCAAGGGCGCGGTCATCCTGGTGGCCTGCATCCTGGATATGCGTAAGTATCGGGCCAAGAAGTAATACAATTGAAAAGGGAGGGCGCGTCCCCTTCATGCATCCCAGGTTCACGACGCTGGGTTTGTTGATGATCTGGGAGGGCGCCGTGCCCTCCTTTTCTT
>JAFUGB010000406.1 GCA_017469605.1 Clostridia bacterium | reverse complement strand
GCCAATCCCGGCGCGCCGGTGGATTTTCTGTTGCTGGGCGATTTTGCCGACGCGCCGGAGCGGGTGATGCCCGGGGATGAGGAAATATGGAAGGCCGCCGCCGCCGGCGTGGACGCGCTGCGCCAGAGCTACGGCAGCCGGTTTTTGTACCTGCAGCGGGGCCGCCAGGCCGATCGGGACGGCCGCTTTGCCGGCCGGGAGCGCAAGCGCGGTGCCCTGGGCATGCTCAATAACCTGCTGCTGGGCGAGGACGGCGGCGACCCGGTGATATATTCCACGGCGCCCCTGGCCTCCTTTGCCCGGCGCTATTCCCATGTGATCACGCTGGACGCCGATACCTTCCTGCCCGCGGGCGCGCCCGAAAAGCTGCTGGGAGCCATGCTGCATCCCCTGCAAAAGGACAGGATCACCCTGATCCAGCCCCGGATGCAGACGCTGCCCATGCATGTAAAGACCCGGGCCCAGCAGCTTCTGGGCGGCCGGGGCGGGGCCGACGGCTACGGCGCGGCGGCGGCCGACCTGTACCAGGACGCCTTCGGCCGGGGCAGCTTCATGGGCAAGGGCATTTACGAGCCCGCCGCCTTCCGGGCCGCCACGGCCCATTTGCCCGAGGGCCGGGTGCTGAGCCATGACCTGATCGAGGGCGAACTGGCCCATGCCGCCCTGGCCTCGGACATCATGTGCTATGACGGCCATCCCCGGCGGGTGCAGGGCTTCCTGCGCCGGGCCCACCGCTGGACCCGGGGCGACTGGCAGATCGCCGGCGCCCTGAAGAGCCGTGAAATAGACCTGCTGTCCAAAATCAAAATCCATGATAACCTGCGCCGCAGCGTTACGCCTTTTATGCGCATGGCGGCGCTGGTTGCCGGCGCCCTGTACGGCGCGTGGCTGCCCTTTGTCATCGCCCTGCTGCCGCTGGAGGCCAGCCTGGCGCTGCTGCCCGCCCAGGCGCTCAACCGGCTGGACGCCGTGTTCCGCGCCCTGTATCGCATGCGCTTCAGCCATAAAAAGCTGCTGGAATGGACCACCGCCGCCCAGGCCGAGGAAAGCGATCTGGACGCCCTGCGCGGCGCGCTGCCGCCCATGCTGTGCGGCATCCTTTTGCTGTTTGCCGCCGCCCGGTCGGGCTTCGGCCCGGGCTTTGCCCTGGGCATGTGCTGGCTGGCCTATCCGCTGGTGACCCGCTGGCTGGACAGGCCGCTGGCCGCCCCGTCCCCGCTGCGCCCGGAGCAGCGGCGGTTTTTGCAGAACACCGCCCGGGATACCCTGCGGTGGTTTGAGGACCAGGTCACCGAAAAAACCAACTTCCTGCCCCCGGACAACGAGCAGCTCTTTCCCCTGAAGGGCGCGGCCATGCGCACCTCGCCCACCAACATGGGCCTGTACCTGCTGTCGCTGTGCGCCGCCCGGGAGCTGGGGCTCATGGACGCGCAAACGCTGATCGACCGGGCCGCCCGCACGGTGGAAACGCTGGAAAAGCTGCCCTGCTGGCACGGCATTCCCTATAACTGGTACGATGTGGAAACGCTTCGCCCCCTGCCGCCCCGGGTGCTGTCCTCGGTGGACGCCGGCAATTACCTGATCTGCCTGCTCACCGTGGCCCAGGCCCTGCGGGGGCTGCGCCTGCCCACCGACGTGCCCGCCAGGCTGGACGCGCTGTGCGAAAAAATGGCGCTGCAGCGGCTCTATGACCGCCGGGCCCGGCTGTTTTACGTAAGCGTGGAGGCCGATACCGGCAGGCCCAGCGCCGCTCATTATGACCTGCTGGCCAGCGAAGCCCAGCTTTTGTCCTTTGCCGCCATCCTGTGCGGCAAGGCGCCCGAAAGCCATTGGTGGCGCCTGGGCAGGCCCTGGGCGGCCGGGCCCCGGCGGCTGATGAGCTGGAGCGGCACCATGTTTGAATATATGATGGGCGCGCTGCTGCTGCCCATATGGCCGGGCACGCTGCTGGACGCCGCCCGGACGGGCTGCGTGAAGGTTCAGCGAAAGGCGGGCCGGGCGGGCTTTTTTGGCATATCGGAATCGGGCTGGGCGGCCTTTGATCCCGAGCTCAATTACCGCTACCGGGCCTTTGGCGTCCGGGAGCTGGCCATGGACGCCGCCGCCCCCGGGGAGGTGTACGCGCCCTACGCCGCGGCGCTGGCGCTGTCCGCCGCGCCCGATGCCGCCTGTCGGGCGCTCATGGCCATGAAACGGGCCGGCGCCTACGGAAAGCATGGGTTTTATGAGGCCATCGATTATACCCAGGGCGAAAAGCGGATCGTGGGCAGCCACATGGCCCATCACCAGG
Organism: Clostridia bacterium; assembly: GCA_017469605.1. GTDB lineage: Bacteria > Bacillota > Clostridia > Christensenellales > Aristaeellaceae > SFMI01. The sequence goes on along the minus strand of JAFUGB010000406.1, from coordinate 18 downwards.
GCATGCTGCTGTGCGCCG
>JAFUGB010000038.1 GCA_017469605.1 Clostridia bacterium | reverse complement strand
GTCGATTATCTCGGATACCGCCATGATATGCCAAACCACAGCGGTAAAATAGCCGATAAACTACACCAGCTGCCCCTCGTTGAAGGTGCCCCTGTACACCAGGTAGCCGCCAAAGCCCAGGATGATGCAGATCACGCTTTCCACAAACATGGTCACCAGGATGCGCAGCAGCACGGCGGTTTTGGTATGGTCGATATTGGCGTTTTCGTTTTCCACGTTCAGTTCCTTAAAGGCCATGAGCTCCTTTGTTTCCTTTACAAAGGCCTTGATCACCGCGATGCCCGAAAAGCTCTCCTGGCTGAAATCGCTGAGCTTGGAAAAAGCCTCCTGCCGGATATCCCACTTTCGCTGCATGCTGCGGCCCACCACCGTAGCACAGGCCAGGAGCAGCGCCATAGGCAAAAGCGACAGCAGCGCCAGAGGCACGCTCATGCGCAGCATTTTTCCCACGGCCAGCACGCCCAGCAGCAGCGCGTCAAAGAACATCATGATGCCCCAGCCGAAGCACTCCTGCATGGTATCCAGGTCATTGGTGAACAGGCTCATGAGGTTGCCTACCTTATTAACCTGGTAATACTGGCGACTCAAATCCTTGCAGGTATTGAACATCTGATCGCGCAGGTCAGCCTCCACGCGAATGGCTGCGCCAAAAAAGGCTATGCGCCACAAAAACCGCCCGGCCACAATGGCCAATATAATACCCACCATGGGCATGCAGACGCGGTTCAGCAGGAAATCCATATCAAAGGCCATTTCAGCCCCGTTCACCGCCACCGCGCCGGTATTAATGCCGTTAACCACCATTTGGTACAGATTGGGAATGATCAGCTGCAGGTAATCCACCGTTCCCAGGGACAAAAGGCCAAGCAGCAGATAAATGCCATATTTGCGGTAATAGCGGTTGATATGCCGTCCGAAAATCATGGTTTACGCTCTCCTGTGGTTCGCAAAAAGTGAAAAAAGCGACAATGAAGCCATTATACGACAATTGTTTTTGATTGACAAGGTAAATATTTCTGTGCAAATACCGGCATATCGTGCTATAATAAAAACGCACTAACAAAATCTGGAGGTACGCTATGTACTGCGTAAAAAACGTAACGCCTGATCTGTATTATGTGGGCGGCAGCGACCGCCGTTCACCGCTCTTTGAGGCCGCCCATCCCATTCCCCATGGGGTATCCTATAATAACTACCTGCTGATGGATGAAAAAACCGTGCTGATGGATACGGCCGACCGCTCTGTGGCCGAGCTCTTTTTTGAAAATATCGCCCGGGCGCTGAACGGCCGGGAGCTCAACTACATTGTTGTACAGCACATGGAGCCCGACCACAGCGCTTCCATGGGCCACGCGCTGCGCCTGTACCCCGACGCCCGGATCATCTGCACCGCCAAAGCGGCGGCCATGATCAAGCAGTTCACGGGGATTGACGTTTCCGCCCGCGCCCGGCTGGTGAAGGAGGGCGATACCCTGGAAACCGGCCGCCATACGCTTCGGTTCATCATGGCGCCCATGGTGCACTGGCCCGAGGTGATGGTCACCTATGACGAAACCGACCATACCCTGTTCAGCGCCGACGCCTTTGGCCATTTCGGGGCGCTGGACGGCGCGCTGTTCGCTGACGAGGTGGATTTTTTCCGGGATTACCTGGATGAGGCCCGCCGGTATTACGCCAACATCGTGGGCAAATACGGCACCCCGGTACAGGGCCTGCTCAAAAAGGCCGCCGGTCTGGAGATCGCCCGCGTCTGCCCGCTGCACGGCTTTGTATGGCGCAGGGACATTGGCAAAATCGTGGCCAAATACGATCTGTGGAGCAAATACCAGCCCGAGGAGCAGGGCGTGCTGATCGCCTCCGCTTCCGTCTATGGCAACACCGCCAATGCCGCCGGCATTGTCGCCGCCAGGCTGCGGGACCGGGGCATACAATGCGCCCTGTATGACGTATCGGTCCCCGATCCTTCCTACATTTTGTCCGAAGCCTTCAAATACAGCCATCTGCTGCTGGCCTCCCCCACCTACAACAACGGCGTTTTTGTCAAAATGGAAAACCTGCTGCACGATATGGCGGCCCATACCCTGGCCAACCGCACGGTGTTCATGATCCAGAACGGCTCCTGGGCGCCAAACAGCGCCGCGGGCATGAAAGCCATCCTGGAAGGGCTCAAGGGCTTTACCTTTGCCGAGCCCGTGCTGACGCTCAAATCGGCCCTGGCTGCCGGGCAGGCCGATGAAGTGGACGCTTTTGTCAACGCTATTTGTGAATCCATGGGAGGCAACGCATGAGCAGGCTGGGAGATCTCATCAAGCTGGAACGGGGCCGCAGGGGGCTGAGCGCCAAGCAGGTGGCCCGGAAATGCGGCGTCAGCGAAAGCTACCTGCTGGCGGTGGAAGCCGGCACCAAAATCATCGCTGACGACCAGGCCCGCCGCATTCTCAAATCCATGGGCATGCAGCAGCAGACCGAAGCCGATTTCAGCCTGGAGGATATTGCCGCCACGGTGGACCTGCAATCGGCTTCCGAGCAGATGGAGCGCGCCCAGGCCACCCAGCGCAGGATTGCCAAAGCACGCCCCGAGGCCGAAAAGGTAGCCTCCAGCGACGACAGCGGCGTCAGCGGCTCCATCTGGCTGGACGCCCTGAGCAGCGTGCTTAAGCGCGTGCCGGTATACAACGCCGTGATGAAAGAGGTTGGCCACCGCCTGCTGCCGGTGGAAAACGGAAAAATCGAAAACGCCTCCCCGGACAAGGTGTTCTACTTTATGGCGCCCGACAACGATATGCGGGGCTTCCGCGTCACCCGGGGCGATTTGGTGCTGGTGGTGCCCGCCGCCGCGCCGGCGGACGGCGCCATGATGCTGATCCAGACCCCTTTGGGCCGAGTGCTGCGGGTGGTAAAGAAGCTGGATAATTTTAAAGTGCTGCTCCAGCGTTATGACGCCGCCTGTGAAAGTGAGGTATCGGCCATTGACGAGGTAAAGGTAGTGGGCCGCTGCGTGCGGCTGGAAGCCGAGCTGTAACAATCAAGAAGAACAAACGGGAGCGCGCTTTTCCGAATTCCGGCAAAGCGCGCTCCCCTTCGTTTTTAACCCGTTATTGCATCAAATGTTCCATCCCGTACAGGCCGTTTTCCTGCTCCGTCAGCCAAAGCGCCGCCCGCAGCGCCCCGTGGGCAAATACCGCGCGGCTTTCGGCGGTATGAAGCAAGGAAATGCTTTCTTCCGGGCCGTAGAAGGCGAGCTCATGGATGCCGCGCACCGTGCCTGCCCGGACCGAAAGCACCTGGCCGGCTTCAAGCGTTTGAGCAAGGCGCAGGGCCGTTCCGCTGGGGCGGTCCCGCTTTCGGGCGTGATGGCGTTCGATCAGGCTGGTATCCCAATCAGGCAGCAGCGCCTTTACCGCCTTGGCCGCGGCTTGCAGCGCATATATGCCCGGGCTGAAATTGGCGGCCTGAAAGATGGGGCGGGACGCGGCAGCCTTTGCGATGCGCTGCCGCTGTGCCTGCGTATGGCCCGTGGTGCCAATCACCAAAGGAATATTGGCCTTTAGCAGCGCGTCCAGGCAATCGGGATGCGAAAAATCGATGATCACATCGCCAGGCTCCCCCAGGCTGAAGGGACGGGCATCGAAGCCGTAATCCGGCGCCAGCCGGGCCGTTTGCTGGCCCATGCGTCCGTCAAAGCCTGAAATCAGCAGTTTTTTCAAGCATACACCCCCTCCGGAAGTAGGGAACGCAGCCTGTGCAGCGTTTCGGGCTGAACCCGTACCAACGGCAGGCGGACTTCATCGGAGCACAGGCCCATCAAATGCAGGGCGGCTTTCACCGGCGCGGGATTGGTTTCCGCAAAAAGCGCTTTGATCAGCGGCATCCACTGGCGCTGCATAGCGTCGGCCGCGGCGCCAGGCGCGCCGCACAGCCGCGCCATTTCCGCCGGGATCAGGTTGGAAACCACCGAAATGACGCCCTGGGCGCCCAGCCGCAGGGACGGGGCGTTCAGCTCATCGCTGCCGCAGTACACAGGCAGGTCACAAATCTGCGTCAGCGCCGCCAGCTGGTTCAAATTGCCGCCCGCCTCCTTGATTCCAATGATTTGGGGATGCTCCGCCAGCCGCGCAGCCGTTTCGGGCAGCATATTCAATCCGGTGCGCCCGGGAACGTTATACATAAGGATGGGCAAAGCGGTATAGCCGGCCAGACGCGAATAATACTGGATCAGGCCCTGCTGGGTGGTTTTATTATAATAGGGCGTCACCACCAGCTGGGCGTCGGCGCCCAGGGCGGCAGCCCGATGGGCCCGATGGAGCGTATGGCGCAGATCATTGGTGCCCGTTCCCGCGATGATTACCGCATCGCCCCCGGCGGTCTCCAGGGAACAGGCCAGCACGCGCTCCCATTCATCATCCTGGAGCGTGCTGCTTTCCCCCGTGGTGCCGCAGACCGCCAGCGCAGGCACGCCGGCTTCCAGCTGACGGCGGATCAGCCTGCGCAGCGCGCCTTCATCCACCTTTCCCTGCCTGAACGGGGTTACCAGGGCCGTACACACACCGGTAAACAGCGGTTGTTTTTCCATGCTTCTCATCTCCGGATAAAAAAATTCCTCCGCGTCAGTGTTTCCAAAGACGCGGAGGAATATGTTTTTTCTTTTATTTTACTACAATATTCAGCAGCCTGCCGGGCACAAAGATAAACTTGACGATCTGCTTGTCCCCCACAGTCTTCACCACATCGGGGTGCTCCCGCAGGCTATCGGCCTGCTCACGGGTCAGATTGGCGGGCACCATGATGCGGCCGCGGATCTTGCCGTTGATCTGGATGGCAATTTCCACCTCATTCTTGACCATGGCGGCTTCATCATACTGGGGCCAGGGCTGGGTATAGACGGGCGCGCCGAAGCCATTGATCTCCCACAGCTCCTCGCACACGTGGGGCGCCACGGGATCCAGCAGCAGCAGCAGGGTTTTATATTCGCCCCGGGTAACGCTGCCCTTCTTTACCAGCTCGTTCACCAGCGTCATCATCTGGGCGATGGCGGTGTTGAACTTGAGGGTATCGTAATCCTCGGATACCTTTTTGATGGTGGTATGCACGCTGGCCTTCATATCATCGCTCATGCCCTCGTCATCGGTCAGGCTGGCCTGCAAGCGCCATACGCGTTCAATGAACTTGCGGCAGCCGGCGGCGCCGGTGGTGCTCCAGGGAATGGCCTGGTCGAAGGCGCCCATGAACATTTCATACATGCGGAAGGCATCGGCGCCGATCTCGGCCACCACCTCGTCCGGATTTACCACGTTGCCGCGGGACTTGGACATTTTTTCAATGATGGGCTTGCCGTTTTCATCCAGCTTCAGGATGGGATTGCCGTTCTCATCCAGCCTGGGATGCACGCTGCCGTTGGCGTCGGTTTCGGTCTCGTAGCCATAAGCCAGCACCATGCCATGGCTGGTGCGCTTTTTGTAGGGCTCGGCCACCGGGCTCACGCCGATATCATGCAGGAACTGGTTCCAGAACCGGCTGTACAGCAGATGCAGCGTGGTATGCTCCATGCCGCCGTTGTACCAGTCCACGGGCATCCAGTATTCCAGCGCTTCCTTGGCGGCCAGGGCCATATCGTTCCTGGGATCGCAGTAGCGCAGGAAGTACCAGCTGCTGCCGGCCCACTGGGGCATGGTATCGGTTTCGCGCTTGGCATCGCCGCCGCACTTGGGGCACTTGCAATTGACCCAGTCGGTGATCTTGGAAAGCGGGGATTCACCGGTCTCGGTGGGCTCGTAGTTCTTCACGTCGGGCAGAAGCAGCGGCAGATCCTTTTCAACCACGGGCACCATGCCGCAGGCCGGGCAGTGCACAATGGGAATGGGCTCGCCCCAATAGCGCTGACGGGCAAACACCCAGTCGCGCAGCTTATAGTTGATCTTGCGCTCGCCAAGGCCATGGGCAATGGCGTACTCGATGGCGGCCTTCTTGGCCTCGGCTACGCTGAGGCCGTTCAGGAAGCCCGAATTGACCATAATACCGGTGGCCACGTCGGAATAGCATTCCTCCTGCACGTTTTTGCCGCCCGAAACCACCTCTACGATGGGGAGACCGAACTTTTTGGCAAACTCCCAGTCGCGTTCGTCATGAGCAGGCACGGCCATGATGGCGCCTGTTCCGTAGGTCATCAGCACATAATCGCTGATCCAAATCGGGATCGTTTTGCCCGTCATGGGGTTGATGGCCCGCAGGCCGTCGATTTCCACGCCGGTCTTATCCTTATTGATTTCGGTACGCTCAAAATCGCTCTTGCGCTGGGCGGCGGCGCGGTATTCCATCAGCGCGTCGTAATTTTTGATGCGGCCCTTATATTTTTCAATGTAGGGATGCTCGGGCGAAAGCACCATGTAGGTAGCGCCGAACAGCGTATCCACGCGGGTGGTGAACACGCGCAGCTTATCGTCGGTGCCCTCCAGGCTGAAATCCACCTCGCTGCCCTCGCTGCGGCCGATCCAGTTGCGCTGGCTGGTTTTGACGCGCTCGATGAAATCCACCTCATCCAGGCCGTCCAGCAGTTTCTGCGCATAGGCTGTGATTTTCAGCATCCACTGGCTCTGCTGCTTATGCACCACCGGGCTGCCGCAGCGCTCGCACACGCCCTCCACCACTTCTTCATTGGCCAGCACGCATTTGCAGCCCGTGCACCAGTTGACAGGCATTTCGCGCTTATAAGCCAGGCCGCGCTTGAACATCTGCAGGAAAATCCACTGGGTCCACTTATAATAGTTGGGATCGGTGGTATCCACTTCCCGGTCATAATCAAAAGAGAAGCCCAGCATCTGCAGCTGTTCCCGGAAATGATTGATGTTTTTCCGGGTCACATCGGCGGGATGCACATGGTTTTTGATGGCGTAGTTCTCAGTAGGCAGTCCAAAGGCGTCCCAGCCGATGGGATGCAGCACGTTATAGCCCTGCATGCGGCGCTTGCGGGCCACGATATCCAGGGCGGTATAGGGACGGGGATGACCGACATGCAGGCCCTGTCCCGAGGGGTACGGGAATTCCACAAGCGCGTAAAATTTCGGAAGCGTATAATCATCCTTTGCCGCAAACGCTTTTTCGTCTTCCCAGATTTTCTGCCATTTCGCTTCGATTTTCTTCGGTTC
>JAFUGB010000405.1 GCA_017469605.1 Clostridia bacterium | reverse complement strand
GCCGGGGTATAATTGGCCGTTCCGGTGCCCACGCTGATGCTGCCCTTGGGCGTTCCGCTCACCGATACGCTGCCCTCCGTGCCCGTAAAGGACGGCTGGGATACGCTGCCCGCCGGGGTAAACTTGCCCGTGGAAGTGGTATTGCTCCCGGTGAAGGTGGGCCGGCTCACGCTGCCGGCGGGCGTATAGGCGCCGCTGGCGCTGTTTTGGGCCGCCAGCGAACCAAGCCCGCTCATATCACCAAACTCGTGCCACTTGGCGCCGTCAAAAATAAATTCCTTTTTCCCGTAAAACACGGCGTCCTGGTTAACCGCCGTATAGTCCGTATCGTTGATTTTGATGGGGTTGGTGGCAGATTCATCGGTCAGGGCGGTGGTGGTGGTGCCGCGCAGCTGGATGCCGCCCGCCGCGGCCTGCCGGGCCACTTCATCCTTGATATGATAGGTCGTTCCGCTTGGCAGCGTGATTTTGCTGATATCCGCCATGTTATGCTCATCTCCTTAATTTCTTGTAAAAATCAATTCCTCATCGGCCACTTCATAATTGAGCTTCGCGTTCCAGCGCCTTCTTTCCTCGGCTGTTACATGAATATCCAGGCGTTCCGTATGCTCCCGTATTTCCCGCAGCACCAGCAGCCGCGTGCCGTCGTCCGTGAAGGGAAGATCCACGGCAAAGGCTTGGCCGTCACCGATTTTGATCCCGGGAACCGCAATCTCCCTGCCCGTTTCGTCCAGCACCGCGCCGCAGTCCGTATACAGGATGATCTCCCCCTTGCGCGGGATATAATCCTTGCGCGCGTTCCACCCCGCCGTGGTGTCTCTGGTGACGATATGAAGCTCCTCCGCTGTCCGGCTGCCGGACAGCTCCACGCCGTTGATCCGGGGCTTATTGGAAAGGCGCTCATAATCGGTGAACGTCGTCACGCCCGTTTGCATGCCCACATCCAGGGACGTCCCGTTCCGCAGCGAAAGTCCCAGCTGGCTGGGCGCGCGGATTTCAACGTTCATCTGTTGATCCATGATTATCCCTCATTTCCGGCAAAGGTCACTTCGTTGGTCAGTATCAGTTCCCCCACGGTGGTCTGCTTGATCTCGCTGCCCAGGACAAGCTCAATATCAAATACATATTTCGCCACGCGCAGGCCGTCCGTATCCTCCGGCCGGATGACAAAAGCATAGCTTCCATCCGGTTCCCGGGTGATCGTCCCGTTGCCCAGCCGCTTTTGAAACAGGAAGCTCTTGTCCTGGAAGGTGGATTTAACGGTAAAATAGATCTCGTCAAATTCCAGCCCGGCGTCCGTTCCGTTGGCCTGGGTCACAGTGAAGCTGACCGGCCGGATATCGCCCCGGGGCATGGTGATGTTCATACGTTCCCGCCTCCTTTATTTCGCCGCTGTCAGCGTATTGATCTCAGCTTCGGTGATGGGCGTCAATGCCGCCTCCCCGTCCACGCCCTGCCGGGATACGCCGTACAGCGCGGTGGTCTGGCCGCTGTTCCAGGTAAGCGTGGTGCGCGTCCAAAGGAACTGCCCCTGGGGCGTGCTCGGCTGGCTGGAAAGCCAATCGCCCTGGGGCAAGGCGGTGCCCTCGGCGCTGTTTTGGTAAACGGTCTCGGTGTTTGTGATAACGGCAGCGTCCCCGGCATTGCCCTGCGGCACTTTGAAGGCGATCCGGTAATGCCCGCCGGCCTGGGTCACGGTGGGATCAATGTCCGTCGTTCCGGGGGGAACAACCGCGGCGGTGGCCGTCATATGCTCCAGCTTATCCGCCGATGCGGTGGCCTGGGACGCCGCCTCCTCCGCCCGGTCGATCACAGCCTGCACGGACTGTTCCACGATCCCCGCGATATCGGACCGGTCGGCGTCGGTCAGGTTATAGGTTTCCCCCATGGGGCCCCGGGGCCCCACCAGCGCCGCGGGCGCATGGTATACGCCCGCCTGGTCCTTCAGGCGGATCAGGTCGGGCTTGAACGTAATGGGCATGGGCTCCTCCTTTCATTTTAAGAAATGGCAAACGAAAAATCCCTGGTCTGCTCCAGCGTCATCCGCACGCCGTCGCTCTGCATATGACCAAAGGTGAAACGGATAAACCTTGTGTCGCCGCCGATCACCATCGGCTTGGCCGTGATCACCGTGCGGCGGATATATCCGTATTGGCCGTCGTACTCAAAGCACGAGCAATAATATGCCACACCCCCGGCGTTGACCGCGCTTCCCGTAAAGGTCACGGCCTGCCCCGGGGAAACCGGGATAAACTCCGGCGTGGCCGTCCAGTAGGTCGTATCGTACAGCTTGCCGGTGGTGCTGTTCAGCATGGTGGCAATCTGCAAAAGCGATCCCTTTTCGCCGGCGTATTCCGCCGGGTAATTGGGGCGCGCAAATACCCTGTACTTCTGCTTCAGCGTTTCCCGGGTCAGGGTAATGCGGCTTGTCTTGCATACTGTTTCCTCGCTGTGCTCGGTGGCGTCGCCGTTTCCGGCCTGCGCCACGATCACGGCATGGGTGCTCGGCACAGTTCCTATCACCAGCATTACGTGGTGAATGCCATAATAATAGGAATTATCCGGATTGGATTTGAACAGGATATCGCCAAACTGAAGCATGCTTGCCGCCTTATACGGATCAGTCGGCAGGGCAAACAGCCTGCGCTTGCCGGCGTAGAACTGCGCCATATCATAGCTTAAATGCCTGATCCAGTTATTGCCGCTCTTCCGCATCAGATTATCACCGATATATTCTCCCATATCGTTGTTTTCCTGAACATAGCGGGAGCGCTGATAGGGCGTTCCGTAAAGTACGGCGGCCACAAAGGTGCTGCAGTCGATCTCATTGGTGCATGTATCGCTGTACATCGTATTGCTGTTGCCGTATACAAGATTGCCGTTGCCGATATACGATGCGGCGATATTCAGCAGATGTCCCCTGGGCGCGTTGGACGGCGGAAGGATGCCCTGGTTGGCGGCAGGAAAAAGGGCCGTTCCGTTATCGCGGACGATCCCCCGCGTGGTTTCGTCCTCCTGCCTGTACAGGCAATTCATTTCGCTGCCCAGCTCTGAATTATCTTTCACAACAAATACGTTTTTGCCCGTTGTCGCGGTGATTTCGGAGGCGTCCTCCACAAGCTCGGCAGCCTCCTGCCTTTTCCGGAGCGCTCCCTCCACTTTTTCAAATTCGTCATAGGTGGGCACCCGGTACTCTTCGCTTTCGGGCTTCAGCCAAACCTTGTTGACCTCGCTGGCCGGCTGTGTATCCTGGGTAAGCACGATATCCTGGATCCTGTCATCTATCCGGGCGTTCACGGTGTCCGCCGCGCTGTTGGCGTTGGCGGCGGCGTCCTGGGCTTTGGCTGTGGCGTCGTCCAGCAGGGCAATCTTGCTCAGCAGTTCTTCCACGCTGGACGCGCTGGACGCGCCGGGGATCTTGACGCTGTCGGTCCGGGTCCGCTGCACGTAGCCCGTGCACGCGCCCAGCACCGTGCGCACGGCATTGGCGCCCGCTCCGGATACCAAGCGAATGACAATCTGAATCTGCCCGGGCTCGTCATAGGCGTTTCCGGGCAGCTCGATCGCTGCCCGGTTTCCGTCCAGCGTACCGGCGATGGGGCCCACCGTTTCCCCGCTGGCCGCGATGGCATACCCCTCCACCGTGCCGGACAGCTGAGCGGGCGCTCCGTTGTCCAATACCTCCACGCCGATCAGGTTGGCGCGGGAATCCTGCGCAAACAGCGCCCCGTGCAGCGCCTGAAGGCTGATCGGGCGTCTCAGGTCGCTCTTCAGCCAGGTTTCAAACTTCGCCATGTCACGCCTCCTTGATAAGCTGCACCAGGATCCGGCCGTTATAACGGTCTGCCGTGATCCCGATCAGCCGCGTATAGCCGTCAAACGCCGCAACGGCAGTGGGCACGTCCGGAACCGCTTCATTGGGCAGCAGGTAAACCACGCGCTCCATGTTCTCCCCGCCCCCAAATATTTCAGCGATCTGACGCAGGGTCTGCCCCGCCGGCAGCAGAAAGGCAAGTACGCCTTCGCTTTCGCCGCAGAAATATACCGGGTACTCGGCGCCGTCATTCAATCGGATCCTGTTCATGTTCGGTTTCCTCCCTGATCATCCGGTCAACGGTCTGGATGCAGCCCAGCAGCCTGTCCAGGTTTTCACTGCCGTGAACCTCGATCTCGTTCAGTGTCTTTTTCAAAGAAAACAATCGATTATCCATCCGCCCTCCTCAGTCATAGGTCCCCAGCAGCTTAAAAACGCCGTTTTCCGCCGTTACGTGGAACCAGCTGCACCCGTTGCCGCCCACCACCAGGTTTGTTACGCGGATGGTGCCGGCAGTGGTGGCGCCGGTTTTCAAATTGCTGATATCCGTCCGCAGGGCGTCCACCGTCACCTGGCTGGCCTTCAGCCTGATGCTGCTGGCGTTCTGCTCAATAAGGCTGCTCAGGCTGGAATCGCCGCTGACGCGCGCGGTCACCTCGCTGGTAATGCTGGTGGCATTCTGGGAAATCCTGCTGTACAGCGTTTCATTCTGCCCCAGGCTGTTCACGCCGGTCTTGCTGGCCAGTGACGTTACCTCGCCGGCGGTCTGCGTAATGCGCGTGGACAAATCGGCTTGTCCCGCCGCGCGGGCGTCAACCTCGGCGGTAATCGCGTCGGCCTGTATCTTGAAGGCCGCCCCCAGGGCGTAGTCCGCCCGGTCTTCCCCGGCAAACAGCCATACCCCATGAGGATCAATTTCAATCCCGGCCCTGTGCAGTATCTCGCCCTGCGCCGTGATGTGCCTGTCCTGGGCAGTCAGGCTGTACCTGTTCTCCCGCACCTCCCTTTCGGTGCCGGCCATGGTGCGCGCCGCCGTTTCACGCCATGCCGTCAGGCTGGCAAAGGCGCCGCTGGCCCGCAGTCTCTTATTGGCCATCTCCACCGTCGCCCGCCAGGGCTGCCGCAGGATATCGGGATAGCGCACCGACAGGATTCGCGCGCTGAACACCGCGTTATAATCGGGCAAGGCCACTCGGCAAAGCCGGCCCAGGCGCATTTCATCCAGCCTTTCCCCGGTGATCCTGTTCAGCTCCAGCCCATCCACCGTGATCTGCAGGGCAGGCTGCGCGTACCGCGCAAAATACCTTCGCGCCCATTCCGCCCTGTCCGGCACCTCCGCGGCGCTGACCCCCGCCGTCCTTTCCACGATCCCCCATACGTCCTGGGCCGCCGCGTCGTTATACACCTCATGGGTGATCTCGCTCTTCTCCCCATTTTCATCGGCCGTCACGATATTTACCGACAGGTACAGCCGTGTGCAAAGCTCACTGTCGTCCAGCGCAACCTGGCATCGCTCCACATTTCGTGACAGGCGGAATTCGGTCAGCACGGCCTCATCCCTGCGCAGGAAATGCAGCTTCCACGGAAATCCCGAAAAGTCAAAGGCAAAATCGTAATCCTCCCTGGCCCGCGCCAGGTCCGTCAGGCATTGCAGCGCGTTGGTATACCGGTTTTCAAAGCTGTATTCGGCTTCATCCTCCACCGTGCCCACCGTCCAGAAGGCAGCGCCGTCCAGCCCTTCGGCCTGCGCGGACAGGACCCGCGAAATCACCTGGGCCGCCGTCCCGGATACCGTTTCCTCCCCGGGCAGAACGGCATCCGCCAGCAGGTCCAGGGCATGGTTCAGCCGAATCCTGCGCTGCTTCCGGTATGTGGTTTCGATCCGTGCCACCCGGAAAATGCCCAGCGAGCCGTTTTGTCCGAATATCTCCACCAGATCATGCACCCGCAAGGGCAGGTCGTCTTCCTCCAGCGTCATTTCCGCGTGGCTCAGGGGCGTCAGGTTCAGTTCGGCCGACAGCGCAGCGGGCCGCAGCCGCCCTGTCTCCCGCAGGGTATATCCGTCGCCCTCGGTTTCCCTTTTCAGCAGCCGCGGCAGGCGCACCGCTTCGATCTCAGTCATATTCCCCCCTCGCCCGTAGCGTAACGCCGCACCGGCCGTCCGCCGTAAATTCCACCGTGTTCTCCCGGCCCGGCATCAGCAGCAGCTCGTCGGCGCTGTCAGCCCTGCGGCAGTCAAGCGCCGCCTTGTCCCCCGCGTCAGCGTGCAGCAGCCTGCGGCCATCATGATACAAACGCAGCGCCTGCCCGGCTTCCAGCCCCAGCCCTTCAAAAGCCAGCAGCCCGCCGTTGGCGCGCAGCGTCAGGTTGTTCACCGTATCGCCCGACTGGTTGATGATTTCAGCCTCCAGCCTGCATTTCCGGGTTCCCCGGGGACGCAGGATAACGCTTCCGCCCGTTCCCGAAGCCGACGCGGAAACGGCATACTGGTCCTGCCAATACGCTTCGTCATACGCCGTAAAGCAAATCAGCATTTCCCCGTTCAGCGGCAGGGCCTGGCTGCCCGCCGGCTGGGTACAGCGCACATACAGGCGCTGCTCGGGCCGGGTGCTCACCGTCAGCCAGCCCTCCTTCGCCCAGGCGTTCACCCGGCTGATGATCCCGGTCCGCTCCATTCGTCTCTTTTCCTTGATCACAAAGCGCACCAGCACATTGAGCTGTTCCCGCTCCGGCGTCCCCAGCGGCGTCAGCCCATATCCGGGCCGCTCAGCCGTCAGGATGTTCATCTTTATCTGTTCCTCAATATCCTGAATGTACAACCGGGGATCGAGCAACGTCATCTCCGCGCCGTTCAGCGCGCACCGCATCCTCTCGTTCATTCAGCGCCATACCTCCTGGACAGTGCGTTCTGGGCAATGGTCTGGCTCACCGTTGGGGCCACCAGGCTGCCCACCGCCGCGCCGTCCATCTGCACGGTAACTCCCGACAGCGCCGCCGCCATCATCTGGGCAGCGGCCGCCGGGGAAATGCCTTCGGATCCGGCTTCCCGCCATACCGCGGCCGCCGGGCCGGCGCTTTCGGGATCGGTCCGCTGCGCTGTCTCCGCCGTGTCTTTCCGGAAAACAGGCATCGCCTGCCGCAGCATATCTGCCGCCATCAGCCCAATGCTTCCGGCTGCTTTTCCAATCTCGGGCGCCCCTTTCCGCATGCCCGTAAGCAGGCCCATATCAAAGCTTTCACCGATCTCCCGGGTCACCCGGGAAGGCGAACGCACGCTCAAAGTATTTTTCAGCGCCCCGGCAGCGTTTGCCCCCAGCCTTTGAGCAGAGGCGGCCACGCTTTCCTGGGCGCTGGCGATTCCCTGCGCCAGGCCCTGGGCAAACCGGCTTCCGATGCCGGCGCCTGCCGCGCCGCTCAGCGCCTGCCCCAAGGCGTTCACCGCCGCTTCTCCCAGCGCGGCAAAGCGCGGCAGCATTCCGGATGCCTGCTGATCCATTCGTTCCAAAGCCAGCTCAGCCGCTTTCGTGTCCACTGTAAAGCTGGCAAAAAGCTCTCCCACCTGCAGCGCCATTTTTTTCACCTCCCCGCCGCCCGCATCCCGGCAAAGAATTCCGCCGCCCGGGCCCGGTCATTCGTCGCGTATTCCCCGGCGCGCAGCTCCGCGGCCCGGACCGCCGCCGCCCCGTGGGGCGACAGGTTCCGCGCCAGCGCCGCAAACTGCCGCCAGCTCATGCTGTCTATCCGCTCCGCCAGGTCAATGCCGTAATCCCGCATAAAATCGGCCTCCACCGCGTCCCACAGGCGGAGCGGATTTATTTTTTTGCCGCTTCTCCTCCATCGGCCTCGCGGCTGCCGTCGTCCTCCAGCGTTTCGGTATCATTTTCGGGCTTTTTCCCGCAGATCAGCGCCAGCGTCTGCTCCACCAGCTCCGTCAGCTCCTCCGCCGTCATTCCCTGCCGGCAAAAGCCGTCCACGTTCTCGGCGCCAAAGAGCATATCGCCGGTTTTCAGCAGCGCCTTGCCCATTTCGGCGGCCTGTCCCTCCGCTTCGGCCCGGGCCAGCAAAATGGGCAGCAGGGCGGGGATCTCCCGCCTGACCCGGTAAGGCTTTCCAAACACCGATACCGTCACATACGCTTTCTTCTTTTCACTCAGGAACCGGTCAAAGTCCAGCATGTCCCGCTCCATGTCAGCCCTCCGCGTTCACCGTCAGGCTGGCGGTTTTCTGCCCGTTTAGGCTGATCACCACAATGGTGGCCGTGCCCTCTGCCAGCGCCCGCACGCTGAAGCCGCTGTCGGTGATGTCGGATACCGCCGCCACCTGCTTTCCGCTCACCTGCACCCGGAAGCGCCGGTTGCTGGCGTTTTCGGGCACGAAGGAAAACTTCACCGTCTTTTTGTCGCCGCCCACCTGCAAGCTCAGCGTATCCTCCTCCAGCGCGATGCCCTGCACCGGCACGTAAGGCAGCTCTTCGGCTTCGCCCACCTGCCTGAGCTCCCAGGACACGCTGCTTTCGGTATCGTCGTCCTCCTTTTCGGCAGACGCCACAATAAAATCGGCCACCATCGCGTGGCTGTAGGGATCCACAAATTTCAGCGTCGCGTCGGCCATGCAGCCTGCCTTCTTTGCGTAGCTGTCCAGCAGCCCCTGTCCGGGATCGGTCTCTCCCGTGGCAATGCAGCCCACCGCCTTGCCGCTCAGCTTCAGTACCGCCGAACGCTTGGTCACATAGGGCTCCTCCCACAGGTCGGTCCCGGCGCTGCCATCCGCCGTTTCGCTGTCCACGCTGCGCGTCATGGTCTTCAGTCCCCGAATGCACACCCAATTATCTTCCCCGTCCGCTTCCCGATCCAGGATGGATATCTGCCAGTCCCGGATATTGGTGGGGCAGCCGTTCTTTCTGCCTTTTGCCATTGCAGCCTCCTTCCGTCATTCCCCGCAATACCGCACGCGGAGATCAATGCTGTACAGTTCCCGCTTTTTTCCATCGGCGCCCATGCCCGAAGCGCCCGATAATACGTCAATCCTGGCCAGCGTCCCATTTCCCGCCAGGAACCCGTCAAACCCGTCCAGATCCCGGGCCATGGCGCAGGCCGTTTCGTACGCTTCCCCGGGCGACGTCGCCCGGTTCACAAGGCGAATGCTGGCGCCTTCGCTCCGGCCGGGCAAGCCGCTGTCGGCGGAAAATACGCAGACGCATCCGTCCGGGCTGTCCGGCATGCGCCCCCAGAAAATATTTTCATCGCTTTTCCCAAAGCCGCAGAATTCCAGATGCCCGGCCAATTGCCGCAGCAAATTCACCTGATCACCTCATTTCGCCCCGGCATCCCGCCGCCAGCGCCTGAAGCATCGCTTCCTGCACCGCGGGGTCGGCAGCCGGGTCCGCCAAAAATTTTGCCTTTCTCCCGCCGCTGTGGTTTAGGGCGGTATTTTCGTGCTGGATCGGAGCGTAGGCCGCGCCATATCCCACAGCGCCGCCCTGCCCGTCGCCTGACCGCCGCACGCCGCAGGACGCCAGCAGCCTGCCGGTGTCCCGGGGCGCCTGGGCCCGGGAGGCCGCTTCCAGCACCGCCAGGGCCGATCCCATCCCCCGGGCGATGCCCCGGGCAATGCTGTTTTTCGCCTTTTCCCTGTCCAGCCTGCACCCTGTGCCCATCATTGCAGCGTCACCTCCAGGTGCTCCTGTCCCCATCCCCGGGCGGCCCGGCAGGAAAGCACAATATAGGTTCTTCCCTCGCATTCCACCAGGCTGCGTTCAGGAATCATTTCCCCGGTGCAAAACAGCATGGCCCGGGCCGTCACCGCGTCGCTGACCCCGTCCACACCGGCGCCGTTTTCCAGGTACCGTCCCGCCTGCAGGCGGCAGGAACGCGTCTGGGCGTCCGCGTATATATCCCGTCCGTCCTCCGTGCGCAGCCAGGGCCGCACGACGCATTTTTGCCGCAGCAGAAAATCAATCAGCATCGGCCCTTCTCCCTTCCGCGCCCCGATACAAAAGCCCATGGCGCAGCAGCAGCCCATAAGCCGCCGGACATATGGTTTTTGCTGTCAGCCGCCCCGTGCCGTCATTTGAGGAAAACGTCATCTGGAAATCCCCGATCCTGAATCCCTGGACGCCCTCGGGCAGCTCTCCCGCCGTCAGCCGCGCCGTTTCTTCATGAATATATTGCAGCCGGACCGCCCCTTCAAAAGCGTCCTGCTCAATCAGCGTCCGCGGCACATTGGGAAAGCAGTAGGCATACATCCTTTCCCGTACCGGCTCCAGCGTTTCGCTGTCCGGCACTGCCACCTCCATATGGCGATCATTCATTGTTTCCTCCTCAGGGGCGGGAGGGGAGCTTTTCGCTCCCCGCCCGCCCGTTTTTTTACTGCGCGGGCTTCAGCACCGCAAAGGGATACCGCTGGCCCTTTTCGCGCTTGACCCGATTGGCCGGGTTGGCCAGCGCCCAGCCGGCGCGGAACACCACGCGCAGCGCCACGGCGTCCTGCTGCGCCAGGTTGATCAGCACCTTGCCCGAAGCGTCACTGATCACGGCCTCGGTCAGCAGCTTGGTGGTGATATCGGTGCGCATGGCCCATACGGCCTGGCTCCAATCGCCGCCGATCAGCAGCGCCTTGTCGGCATCCATCACATCGCTGTTGGGAAAATAAATATCGGCGCCGTCCAGCTCATAGGCCGCCCGGCCAATCAGTCCCTCCCGGTACGGGGCGCGGCCAAAGATGGGCAGGCCGTTGCCGTCCACCGTACCGCGCAGCTTGCTGCGCATGCCGATGGCGCCCACGTAGGCCGAAGGCACAAAGCCATCCTCTTCCACCAGGGAGGCCAGGCCGCCCTCGCCCAGCAGCTGCTGGTACAGGTTTTTCCCGCTGTCCAGCACCAGCGGGTTGGCGGCGGCCGCCGCGCCGGTCACGATGCCTTCAGGGAAGCTGGCGGGCTTGTCGGTGCCAAAGAGCACCGCCTTGTCAAAGGCCACGCCAATGGCCTCGTTGATCCGGGGCAGCACATTGGCCCAGATATCGTAGTCGCTGTCGTCCAGCACGTTTTCGGGAATCACCACGATGGCGGCAATCTCCTCCGCCGTCAGCTTCACGTTTTCCCAGGCCATGTCCGTGGTGGGCTTAAGGCCGGTATCGCCGTTGATGAACTCGGCGGCCGGCAGCGAGCTGGCCACCGGAATGGCCCGGGTCTTGCTGCTCATGTCGGGCAGGCGGCGCATCAGCCGCATGGCAATGGATTGTTCGGGCACCGCCGAAAGGATCTCCCGGCTGCGCTCTTCAGGGATCAGCACCTCAGCACCGGTGCGGTCAATCAGTTTTGCGCTCATTCTTTTTCTCTCCTTTTCATTTTCAAT
>JAFUGB010000404.1 GCA_017469605.1 Clostridia bacterium | reverse complement strand
GCTTCTGCGGTGTGCCCGAGCTGCTTCCCGGAACGCGGCATAGCTTTGCCATCCTGGATCACCCCGAACGGGAAACCGATCCTGATTCGGCAAACATCTATGAAGGCGAAATCGCGAACGACGCTTACGTGAGTATCTATTCGGTGCTGGAGGCCGCCGTATGGCCGGAGTATCATGGCAGCGGCCGGGAAAACAGCGATGCCGAGCGTATTCGCCTGCGCAGCTTGCTGGATGCCTGCCGCAACGGATGGAGCGAATATAATGTGTTCCGCTACGTTGCCTTCAGCGATCAGATCGTTCAGCCGGAATTTTGGGTGAACGGCGAATCTGTGGCGCGCACGGCCTTTTACGCCGCGATCGATGTGAAGCTTTCCTACCGGGCCGTGGGGGAGGGCGGCATCGTGAAGCTGACCCGGGGCATGATCCCGGCCTACAGCTGCGATCTGGATAACAATTTGACGCCCCACAGCAACGGCGACCAGCTGCAGGATTATGCTTACTTCCCGCTGCGGGATGAGCCGGCGATCTGCTTTGCCCTGGGCGAAAGCGGCATCCTGAGCCTGGATGACATGGAAATCAGCAGCGCTCAGTTTACCTGCGAATCCTACGGCGGCACGCCCCGCATGTGGCTGTACAACGCCGGGGCCGGGCAATGGGAGGAAGCGCAGATCAGCGGCTTCCCGGCCGCCATTGACGGCGACCTGCTGCGCCGCTGCCTGGATGACCGGGGTCAGCTGTTTGTCCGCCTGGGCCTTGGAACGGCCAGGGCCAACAGTGAAATCTATAATCCTTCGCTGACGCTGGAGGGGAGGGTGAAATAATGCTGGAAATCAAGGAGCTGACCCGGTTATACGGGCATTTTACCGCGCTGGATCACCTGTCCCTGTCCATTGACGACGGCGAGCTGCACGGCTTTGTGGGCCCCAACGGCGCGGGCAAGACCACCACCATGCGCATCCTGGCCACGCTGCTTGCGCCCACCTCGGGTACGGCGCTCATTGACGGCGTGGATGTGACGGCCGATCCCCGCCGGGTACGGGAGCTGGTGGGCTATATGCCGGACTTTTTTGGCGTATACGATCACCTGAAAAGCTGGGAATACCTGGATTTTTACGCCCGGTGCTACGGCTTTGGGCAAAAGGAGCGCCTGCGCATGATCGGCCAGCTGCTGGACCTGGTAAATCTGAGCGATAAGCGGGACGCCTATGTGGATTCTTTAAGCCGCGGCATGAAGCAGCGGCTGTGCCTGGCGCATGCGCTGATCCATGATCCTAAGCTTTTGATCCTGGATGAGCCCGCTTCGGGCATGGACCCCCGGGCCCGGGCTGAAATGAAGGGCATATTGAAAAGCCTTAAGGAAATGGGAAAAACGGTGCTGATTTCCTCCCATATTCTGCCCGAGCTTTCCGAAATGTGCGATTCTTTGACCATCATCGATCACGGCAAGCTGGTGTTTTCCGGGGCTGTGGACGCCCTGTCCCGGCATATGCAGGGACAGGCCGATATCCAGCTGCGCCTGCTGCCCGGGGAGGATGGCGACGCTGTGCTTGCCGCCGCGGCGCTGCTCAAGGAGTATCCCGGCGTCACCGCCATCCAGCGCGGGGATGATCCGGGGACATTGCTTGTGGGCTACGCGGGGGATGAAGGGGGCATGGCTGATATGCTCCAGGCGCTGTTAAAGGCGGGCGCTCGGGTAACCGGCTTCCACCGTCCGCCCATGAACCTGGAAAAGGTGTTTATGGAGGTGACCCAGAGTGACGGTTAATCCCATCCTGGCCTTCTCGGCCCGCCGCCGCATGCGCTCGGCCCGCACGGCGCTGCTGCTGACGCTTTACAGTTTGGCTGTGCTTATATTCGGCCTGGCTGTGGCCTTTGGCGGATTTTTAAAGCCCCAAATATCCATTTATACCATGGCGGACGGCCAGACCGGTTACGCCGCCATGCTGGCCTTCCAGTTTTTCCTTTTGCTGCTGGTGACCCCGGCCATGACGGCGGGCGCCATCTCCGGCGAGCGCGAGCGGCAAACGCTGGATCTGCTGCTGGTCACCCATACCGGCAGCCTGCGCATTGTGCTGGGCAAGTTGCTGGAAAGCCTGGGGCTCATGGTGCTTCTGATTTTTGCCACGTTGCCCGCCATGTGCCTGGTGCTGATCACCGGCAGCATGACGCTCAGCCAGGTGCTGGAGGGCTTGCTTTTCCTGTCTGTGACGGCCTTTGCCATGCTCAGCGTGGGCATGCTGTGCTCGGCGCTGCTGCGCCGCACGGTGGCCGCCACCGTCACCGCTTACCTGGCGGTGTTTGCCATCGGGCTGGTAACGCTGCTGCCCTTGATCAGCGATATCAACAGCGCCCGCGTGATGTACGACCGCATGTACAGCAGCTATTATAACGGCCCGGTGGCTGTGATCGGCGGTTCGGATGCCGCCGCAGGCGTGCGCATGACCAGCTTTGCACTCAATCCCGCCCTGGGGCTTATGTCGCTGATCGCTGATCAGACGGGATTGCTTCGCGGCACGCTGAGCAGCTTTTCCTATACCATGTATGAGATGTACGACTTTATGGATTTCGCGGGCATGGCCTGGCAATGCATGGCCTTTATGGCGGTGGCTGGGATCGCGCTGGACCTGCTGGCGGCCTGCTTTGTGCGGCCCCGAAAGGCGCGGATCCGGAAAGGAAAGAAGGCATGAAAAGGGCCTTGAAGCCTGTATCCCGGCGCATCCGGATGCAGCATGGCCTGACCGGGCTGTGCTGGGGAACGCTGGTTGCTCTGGCGCTGGTGCTGGCGGTGATGGCGATCTCCTTTCTTCTGCCCCTGGCGGTCCGGAATGCCGCGCTGCTCGCCTGTTTCGCCGTGCCGCCGTTGGGCGGTATCATTGGCCTGCTTTGGCCCGTTTCCCTGATGCGGAGCGCCCAAACGGCCGATGCCTGCGGCCTGCGGGAGCGAACGCAGACAGCCCTGGCGCTGGCGGACAGGCAGGATGAGATGGCGCGCTTGCAGCGGGATGACGCATTGCGCGCGCTGCGGCATCTGGATATCCGCCAAGCGCTGCCCCTGCGGGCGGCGGTAAAGCCGCTGATAGCGGCGGGGGGCTGTGCCGCGGCGGCGCTGGCCCTGTTCTTTATTCCCAATCCCCAGGACGCCGTGCTCCGGCAGCAGGCCCAGTTCCGGCAGAAAATGGAAAAGCCCGCCGAGGCCATTGAGAAGGCCGCCGGGCAGTTGGACGAAACGACATTGGGAGAAAAAACGGTCCAGGAGCTGCGCCGGCTTTTGGGCGATCTGGCCCGGGAAACGCGGGATTCCGGAACGCCCCGGGAAGCGCTGAAAGCCCTGAGCCAGGGGCAGCAGCGCCTGGAAAAGAAGCTGTCCGAAAGCCGCGGCGCGGCCATGGATGCGCTGGGGCAGGCCGGACTGGACAGCCTGGCCCAGTCGCTGGAGGCGGGCGGACAATCGCTGGAGGAGGCGCTGGAGAAAGCGCTGGAGGGGCAGGATGCCCAAAGCCTGTCCGCGCAGCTGAATGCCGTTGC
>JAFUGB010000403.1 GCA_017469605.1 Clostridia bacterium | reverse complement strand
CCCCAGGGAGTCCTTCAGTTCCTTCAATTCCAGATTGCGTAGCACCTCCGCCACAAAGCCCAGGGTAGCGGCGCCGCTTTCACCGGAAATCACCCGCGGGTCGCCGGGCAGCGGATTGCCCAGGATGCGCATGCCCTCTGCGGCCACATAATCGGGCATGGAGATAAAGTGATCGGCATGATCGCGCAGTACCTTCCAGCCAATGGAGCAGGGTTCACCGCAGCACAGACCGGCCATGATGGAATTCATATCGCCGGTGACAAAGTGCAGCTTGCCGTCGTCGGCCTTGGCGGTGCGGAAGATGCAGTCGGCCTGATCGGGCTCTACAATGGTGATGATGGGCCTGTCCTGATCGCCGTACAGGGAAGAAAAGTATCCGCAGATCGCGCCGGACATGGCGCCAACGCCAGCCTGCAGAAAAACGTGGGTGGGCTTTTCGCCCCTAAGCTGCTCGGTGGCTTCGGCGGCCATGGTGGTGTAGCCTTCCATGATCCAGCCTGGGATATCTTCATATCCATCCCAGGCCGTATCCTGCACCAGCACCCAGCCATACTTGTCTTCGCCCTCTTTGGCCAGGCGGACGGCGTCGTCATAATTGAGCCCGGTGATGCAGGCGTCCGCGCCCAGCGCCTGGATATTGCGCAGCCGCTCTTCAGCGCTGCCCCTGGGCATGTATACCACGCTTTTTTGATTCAGTCGGTTGGCTGTCCAGGCAATACCGCGGCCATGATTGCCATCGGTGGCCGTAACGAAGGTGATCTGGCCGATCTTTTCCCGCACTTCAGGGCTGACCAGTCTTTCATAGGAAAGATCGGAAATGCTGATGCCCAGCTTCTTGGCAATGTAGTTGCCGATGGTATAGCTGCCGCCCAGCACCTTAAAGGCGTTCAGACCGAAACGATAGCTTTCATCCTTCACATGAATGGAAGCAACGCCCAATGCCCCAGCCAGGGCGTTCAGGTTCGCCAGGGGCGTTTCCTGATATTCCGGAAAGCTCTGGTGGAAGCTTCTGACCTTTCTGGCGTTTTCCGGGCCAAAGCGGTCTACCGGGTAGAGTAATGCGTCAGTTTTCCTTTTGAAATGCACTGCTTGAATGCTCTTGCTGCTGCCCATGGCATGCCCTCCTATTTGCTGACAACGGTTTTTGCGATATGTGATATACGATATGCGATATATCGCAAACTTGTATATTGAATTTATATCATAGTTTCGTGTATAATTCAAGTGGTTTTTTCAGAAATTTCAAAAAAACTGAAAGAAAGCAGGAAAAAACATGCCAATTCCCCAAGCGAAAACCGAATCTTATCCCAAAACAGCCAAGGACAGGGTGTTTTCCGTCATGCGCGAATGGATCATTAACGGGACGCTGAAGCCTGGCGAAAAAATTTTTGATAAAGAAATTGCCGATTATTTTTCCGTGAGCCGCACGCCCGTCCGGGAGGCATTTCAGATGCTGGAAGAACAAAAGCTGATCACGGTATCTCCGGGAAGGGAAAGCCGCGTTTCAGAGATCGACCCGGACAGCATCAGGCAATCCTATGAGCTGCTTGCAGTTCTGGAAGCCATGGCGGTAAAGTTTGCCATGAATCACATGACGGATGAATGCATTCTTTTGTTGAAGGACTGTGTTGAAAAACTGAAAGCGTCCATCGCTGCCGGCGACGCAAAGGCGGCAAATGCCGCCGATCATCTTTTTCATGAAACGATATTGCGTTTTTCATCCAATGATTTTCTGATGCAATTCTGCAAAATCCTTGAAACGCATGTTGCGAGGATTGAAATACACTTTTTTTCGGCCCACGAAATGCCCGATTTACTTTCCGCTTCAGTGACCGAGCACGAAAAGATCATCGAAGCGATCCAGAGGCATGATATTGAAGCGGCAAGCTGTACAATGTCCGAAAATTGGCTGAATACGATTCCATATATTGAAAAGTTTCTATGATGCAAGCGCCTGGCCCCCGGCGTCTGGCGCAGTGAGGGCTGGATCGTGCATGGAGGGGACGGCAGGCAGATGCATCACGATACCCCGTCAAAGTGGTTTCGCCGCTTTGCCGATGCCCACGGCTTCCAGGGCGTCCGCTTCCATGATCTGCGGCATACCCATGCCACCATCCTGCTGGCCAATAATATTGACGTGGTGGCCGTCGCTCACCGCATGGGCCACGATGATCCCAGCGTCACGCTGCGCACCTACGCCCATGCCCTGACCGCGGGGACGTAGACGCCGCCCGCGCCTTTGATCAGCTGTTCGGCGGCGTCGATCTGCCGCCCGCGCCCGACCTCAAAATCGAATAGTTTCCCCCAATTTTCCCCATTTGCACAAAGTTGGCATACGATAACGAAAACCCCAAAAACACGAAAAACCCCGGAAGCCTTACGCCTCCGGGGTTTTCTTGGTCGAGGTGACAGGATTTGAACCTGCGACCTTTTGGTCCCGAACCAAACGCGCTACCAAACTGCGCTACACCTCGATGGAGCCGATAAAGGGACTCGAACCCTTGACCTGATGATTACGAATCAGCCGCTCTACCAACTGAGCTATATCGGCAACTTGCTGGACACATATCCAGCGTATTTCAGTATATCATGTTTGCAAACAAAAGTCAATCATTTTCCCGGCAAAAGTGTTGCCTTAAGAGTTTTTATTCCAGGCCGGCCCGTGCCTTGCAGCGTTTAAACCACCCTCCGGCCAGGTAGTAAATCACAAACAGAACCGAGGTCAGCATCCAGCTGATGGGATAGCACGCCAGCATGAACAGGAAGCTGTCGGGCCTGACGGGGGCGACAAGCTTGACCCAAACCACCCGCAGCACGCACACGCCCAGCAGCGTCATGATCATGGGCATCAGCGAATCGCCCGCTCCGCGCAGCGCGCCGCTGAATACCTCAATGCAAACGTAGGTGATGAAGGTGGGCACCAGGAAGCGCTGCACGATCAGCCCCTGGGCGATGACCACCTCTTCGTTGGTAAACAGACGGAACAGCGGCTTCCCCAGCAGCAGCAGGAAAGCGCTCAGCGCCAAGGTGCCTCCCGCTGCCATCAGCAGGCATACCCGCACGCTCTTTTTTACCCGGTCAAACTGCGCCGCGCCAAAGTTCATGCCCACAAAGGTGGTAATGGATACGCCAAAGGCGTTGATGGTCATCCAGAACAGGCCGTCCATTTTGCTGTAGGCGGTATAGCCGGCCATAAGGTTGGTGCCAAAGCCGTTGATGGCGGCCTGGATTACCAGGTTGCTCAGCGAGTACATCACCGATTGAAGCCCGGCGGGCAGGCCAATGCGTACCACGCGGCCCAGCAGGTCGCCGTGCAGCCGGATCTGTTTGGCATACAGGTGCAGCGGATGAGGCGAGCGCAAAAGCGTTACGATCACCAGCACGGCGCTGCAAAGCTGGCTCAGGATGGTGGCCAGCGCCGCGCCGGCCACGCCCATTTCAAAGCCCAGTACCAACGCGACGTCCAGCACAATATTGACCAGGCAGGAGACGATCAGAAAGTACAGCGGCCTGCGGCTGTCGCCCACCGCCCGCAGCACGCCTGAGCCGATGTTGTAGATCAGCGATGGAATCATGCCGCAGAAATAAATACGGGTGTAGGTCACCGCCAGATCGAATACATCCTCCGGGGTGGACATCCAGCGCAGGATCACCGGCGAGGCAAACATGCCCAGGATCATCAGCAAAACGCCGCCGTAAACGGCCATGGCAATGGCGGTGTGCACCGTGCGGCTGGCCTGCTGGTGGTTGCGGGCGCCGTAAAACTGGGACAGGATCACGGTGGCGCCGCTGGACAGGCCCACAAAGAAGCCTACGATCAGGTTGATCAGTGTACCCGTGCCGCCGCCCACGGCCGCCAGCGCTTCTTTTCCCACAAATTTACCCACGATGATGGCATCGGCGGTGTTGTACAGCTGCTGGAAAAAGGTGCCCAGCAGGATGGGAAAGAAGAATTTGAGCAGCTGTTTCCAGATTACGCCTTCAGTAATGCCGTAGCCATCGGAGTCCTTCCGCTGTTTTTTGTTCCAGATCGCAGCCATACATGCACTGTCCTTTCGTGTTTCATGGGAGAACGGCCATTATCATAGCGCAGGATGGACGGTTTGTCCAGTGCCAAAGCTGACCAATTTATCGGAGCGGTACGGTTTTTTGCCGCATATCTGTGGGAACGCTGTCCAGCATCCATTGGATGTATTGGCTAAAAAAGGAGGCAGGCAAATGGCGCTGCCACAGCGCCAGCGCGCTTTGATCCAGGGTTTGGGGATCGACGCCGGCAAATACAGCCCGGTTCAGCGCCCTGGCGTATGCCAGCATGGCCGCTTTATCCTGGGCGCTGATATGCAGCGCGTCGATTTGCGGGAGACCATGGCTGCTGTTGCATGCGTCAAAAAACGGCTGGCTGTAATCCTTAAAGTTTAACAGGTTTTCATCGTCAATCCCCTGGGCGCGCGCCCATGCCGCTACGTCCAGCGGGTGGGCAGCATAGGCCGCTTCCGCGTCGGACAGCGCAATCATGCCGTAATGATGGGGATACACCGCCAATGAAGAGGTGGCAATTTCGGTGGTGCAGCCGTCCTGGGCGATGTGCTGCAGATGCATGTGCCCGCTTAAATGGAGCTTGACGCCGTATTGGCTGTACAGCGCCGCCAGCCTGTTGGCGTTACTGATTTGAAATCCCACGGCAAACCCGGCGTAATGCACCAAAAGGTTCTGATGGGATACGCCGATCACCTGCGCGCCCGCCTGCGCCGCTGCCCGCAATTGTTCCTGGGCCCAGCGCAGCGTTTCATCCCGCAGGCCGCCCGGGGCATCGGGTGTATTAACGTCCAGCAGCAGCAGGCGCAGCGTGGGGGAAAGGGCATATACATAGCTGAAGGAGGCTTCGTCCCGGGAGAGGGCGTCGGCATAGCCAAAATCAGCGTAGGCTTCCGGAAATTGCTCCCATGTCATGCCTGCGACAGGCTGTGCGCCGTGGGCGGTGAAGCGATAGGCTTTGCCGGTGCAGTCATGATTGCCCGGGATCACCAGCACAGGAATACCCGCCTGGCGCAGCGGGGAAAGCAGGCTGATCAGCTCCCGATGGCTCTCAATGCCGCCGTTTAGCGTCAGATCGCCGCTGAGGATGATGGCATCGGGCGCCTGGTCCAGCATTTCATCCACAAAGGCATGGACAATTTGCGGCGTGTAGTGGGTCACCTTGCCGTCGGCGGCGCTGACGATACGCAGCAGCGCGTTCCGGTCATCCACCAGGGCGGGGGACAGGTAATGCAAATCGCTGGCGGTTACGATGCGCAGCCCTTCGGCCCGGGCAGCGCAGGGCAGCGCCAGCAGCAAAAACAGCAAAACAAGCTTTTTCATAAACATATGCACCTCGCGTATCATTATACAGAAAAAACGGACGCCAGGCAATACGCGTTGCGGGAAAGGGGCAAACATGCTATAATTGTAACATATAATGAAGGGAAGGAGACAGTGCCGCATGATCAGGCGTTTGTTTGCCCTGCTTTTGGCCTTGCTGCTGTGCTTCCCGATGGCGCTGGCGGAAGATGCTGCGCTGACAGACGCGGAAATTACGCAGCTGCTTTGGGAAATGTATCAAACCGAAAACGGCGATGCCGATTATATGGTGCTGCCCGAGGAATATGAGCTGCCGCCCGAGGGCAAAACGGGTATTTATAACCTGCTGCTGCTGGGGATCGATAATCCCACCGATCAGCTGACCGGCCGCAGCGATACCATGCTGCTGGCTTCTTTCAATGCCCGCACCGGCCAATTGCGGCTGGTCTCTTTCATGCGGGATACCTATGTTTCCATTCCCCGCCGCGGCCATAATAAGCTGAACGCCGCCTATTCCTTCGGCGGCGCCGAGCTATTGACGGAAACGCTGGGCGCCTGTTTTGGCGTGTATGTGGATGGTTATGTGGCGGTCAATTATTCTTTGATGGCCCAGCTGGTAGACGAGATCGGCGGCGTTGAGCTGGACGTCAGCGCCGATGAGATGAAAAAACTGAATGGTATCCTGGAATATTATAATTATTTGCGGAACGCGCCCCGGAACGAAGGCATCCTTGCCGAGCCCGGGCACAGAACGCTCAACGGCCTGCAAACCATGAGCTACGCCCGCATCCGCAAGCTGGACAGCGATTTTGTCCGGGTGGAGCGGCAGCAAAAGGTGATCATGGCCATTTACCGCAGGCTGTGCACGCTGGATACGCTGACGCTCACCGGCGTGATCACCCGCTATATCGGCCAGGTGGGAACCAATGTAACGCTGGCCAGGGCTGCATCCCTGGTGGCCAGCATATTGGCCCATGGCGATGCTGTGGATATTGAAACGCTGCGCGTGCCCGTGGATCACGCTTAGTCCCGCCGCACAATGAACGATACCTATTATGTGGTGCCCAATCTGGAAAAGTGCCAGGCTGCCATTCGGGAATTCCTATATGGGCAGGAGAAATAAAAATGAACCAGCCGAACGCCGTACAGCTGCTTGAAGGGATCCACCCGGGCTTTTTTGCGCAGGCGTCCATCCGGAAAATCCCCAAAGACCGGATATTTGAGGAAATGCTGCTGCCGCTGCGGGAGTTTGATGGGGAAGCGTTTTCCCTGCCTGT
>JAFUGB010000037.1 GCA_017469605.1 Clostridia bacterium | reverse complement strand
CGTATTTCGTTCCCTCCTGAAAAACATCGCTGGAGGTAAGAACCTTATCGACATTTGGATTCCCATTTGCGCTCACCGATGAATAGGAATACCAAATGACCTCAGGCCTAATGGAATCCAGCTGAATGTTGTCAGGCAGAGTGATGCTTTGGCTTGGATGATTGCCTACCTGCGGTTCAACGATTCCTGTAACGGATACAGTATTGATTGTTGTTTCCGCCATCGCCGTGGTGATTCCAAGCATCAGCACCAGCGCCAACACCAGCAGGATACTCAGACATCTATTCGCCGTTCGTTTCATCGCTCATTTCCTCCCTCACAGAAGCCTTCCTTCTGCTTGTATTGTCTGTTCTGTCGCCCTCATGGACGACCAGGCCGATGGTCTTGGCGTTCACCGCCAGGGTGATGCGGCTTTTCCAGCCGAAAACAGGCACATAACACCATTCTCATGGCACCATGCCACCATTATACCGGTTCAAAATCGGCTGCGCCCCCTCAAAAATGATAGTTTTTCATGGAAAAAGCCGGAAAACTACAAAAAAGTTTCCGGCCCTTATGGTACCCGTGTTCTATTTGATCCCCGGGATGGTGATCCCGCTTCTTACGGCGTTCACCGCAAGCTCCGTGCGGGAGGATGCCCCGGTTTTGGAGATCAGGTTGTTTACATGGTAGCGAACGGTGGTCACGCTCAAACGGAGCGCGTCCGCAATTTCCTTGTCCGTCAGCCCTTCGGCTAAATGCCGCAGCACGTCCAGCTCCCGCTCGGTGAATTCCGTGCTTTTGGCAAGGCCAAGATTTGTCACCGGCGGGCTGTCCGGGAAGATGTGCTCCCCGGCCATCGTCCTGTCCATGACCTCCAGCATGGGCGCTTCCTGCACCTCCTTGTACCAGAAGGAATCCACGCCGATTTCCCGTGCCCGTTTCAAAAAGGCGGCGTCGGGCATGGAGGTGACGACAATGATTTTGATCTTCGGATAGGACGCTTTGATCCGCGCGGCGGTATCCAGGCCGCTGGAGCCGTCGTTCATCACCACATCCATGATGACAAGATCAACCTTGCCCCCGGCGCAATAAGCGTCTGCATATTTTGCCGTCTCTACCGAGGCCGCCAGCTCGTATTTTTCAGAGGCGGAAACAAAGCTTTCAAAGAGCTGCCTTGACATGATCTGGTCATCTACGATCAATACTTTACAGGCCATACGCATCCTCCTTTGGCAGTTTGATGGCGATGGTAAAGGCGGGACGTGTTTGGATCGTCATGCTGCCGCCCGCCTGCCCGGCCAGCTCCCGCAGGGATTTAAGGCCGCCCTTTTCGGTGATCTCGCCCTCGGGCGCATCGCCGTTATTGGTGAATACCGCCGTGACCCATTCGTCCTCCTGGGATATTTCAATATGCAGCGCATCTCCGTGGGCGTGCCGCAGGGTGTTTGTCATGCACTCATGGATGGCGGTGGCGATGACCGGCTTTTGATGCTCGGCCTGCGGCAGCGCTCCCGTGACGGAGATCGCCAGCCCCAGCCGCGCCGCCATGGAGAACAGCAGCTCGTATTCATCCGGCACGGGAGCGGACGGCGCGTCGTTTTTCAGGAATGAAACGCTGCAGCGGGTATGCTCCAAAAGCTCCGCCTTTTCTTCCTCCGTCCCGCCGGAGAGCAGATACCGCTTGATGGCAAGCAGGTTGCTCCCCAGCTCATCGTGGATCTTGACCTTGGCGTTCAGCACCTCGCGCTCCACCGTTACCGCCACGATCTCACGGTTGACCTTTTGCAGCCGCACGCCGAGCCGTTCCACATTTTCCTGCATTTTCGTCAGCTCCCGCGTTTTGCGGTATGCCTCCGTGATGTCGTAAGTCACCAGCATGCGGACGGTGCTGCTTTCATAGGGAATATCGCTTTCGCTGATGCTGAGCGCCTCGCCGTCCGAAAGGACGATCACTGTCTCGCCGCCCAACAAGCGCCGTTCACACGACGGCAGGAGCTCTCCTTCCAGCAGCTGATTGCGAAAGGTCACGCCGTCGATCAGCTCCGCGCCGGTGGTCTTTCTGCAAAAGTCCTCCATCGCGTAATTGGTAAGCAGCACCCTTGCGCCGGGAGCATAGCAAAGGATCCCGGCGGGCAGGCTGTCCATCGCCTCTTTGACAGACATGCGCGTGATCTGCCGCTTCCCATAGCGGCGGATACTCCTGAAGAGAAGAAACAGGACAGCAGCCGGAACAAGGCAAAATCCCAGCAGCAGTCCATCCGGCAGCGCGGCAAAGCCCGCGATGAAACCGATCACGGCCTCGGCGCGCGCGGTCCCGGCTACCGCCATATCGAAGCATTGCTCCAGAAAATAGGTCAGGCAGAGAACAGGGACCGCCAGAACCAGTTCCTTGTACCGCTTCTGAACGATCAGCAGGGTCAGATCCAGCACGGCGAAATAGAACAGCAGGACGGAAAAAAGGGCCAGGCATGTTCTCATTTCCGCCCGCCCCCTTCCCTGAAGGCCAGGACGATGATCATATCCTGACCCTCCTTCGTGATGGAGGCATGGTGAGAAAAGCCCTCGGCATTCTGCCATATTCCGTTTGTTTCATAGGAAAAGCTCTCGGCCCGCAGCATCACGCGGACGATCAGGCGCTCCTTGTCGGAGCGGATCGTGACGATCATATCCGTTAGGGTGTCCAGGCTTTTTTCTGTGATTCCCTCAATTTGTTCATAGGCGGCGATCACCATGGCGGCGGGGTAGCTTCCGGTCCCTACGGCGCTTGTGGCCGTGTTCACGCTGCAAAGCCGCACATAGTCCAGGGATTCTGCCACAGCGGAGGCAAGCTCCACCACCGTCAGTCTCCCCGAGGCGGCAAGCAGTTCCATGTTGCTGCGCCTTTTGATGTAGGCCTTCAGCACAGCGGCATGGGCAAGCTCCTTTTTTCCGCAGCCCTCCGGGGCGCCAAGGAGCGTGTCGATTTGTTCAAGTTGGGGCTTTACAAGGCAGGAAATACGCTCATACAGGCGGTTTCTTGACTCCAGCTCCGCCCGCTCCTGCTTGATGCGGTTTTCCTCCGCAATATAATCATTTCGTGTTTTGATCTGCTGCGTGGTCTCCAGCAGCTGCTGATTCAGCCGCTGCACCTGTTCCATATCCACCAGGTATTCAACGCTGCCGCCCTGGATGGGATAGGAAACGAGCCTTGTATTTTTCGCTTTCGGCAAACGGAAGCTGCGCTGCGGCGGTTTGGTAGACCACCCCTCCCGTTCCGTCCAGAATGACGGCGGGAAACTTCGCGGCAGAGAACAGCAGCTCATAGCCGCGATTCGCCGGGATCATCCCCGTCTGGATACACGCCTCCAGCACGGCAATGATGCAGAAGGCCTGCATTTCACCGATTTGCCAGATACGGGTGGGGAAAAACATGTAGTCTATATCCAGCGGGTAAAGAAGAAAATAGATTCCCCCGATCAAAAGGGGCAAAACGGCGATCCAGCGGTATTTCCGCGCGACATAGCGATGGTTTTTCCTCAGGATGATCAATACGTCAAGGATATACAGGCCATAGATAAAAACAAAGGTGACGTAGTACAGGGGACCCCTCTTCTCCTGCCCGTTGCTGTCCATCACGCCGCTGGGGAAAGAAGCAAAGGCGAAATGCAGGTCATTGGTAAACACCCCCAGCACCAGCAAAACACCCATGACGATCAGCAGATCATACCGGCGCGGCAGCGACATATCCCGCGGGCGATGAACAAAGCAGGCGATAAAAAACGCCAAAAGCGGCAGAGCCGTCGTGGGGATATAAAAGGCGTACCACAGAACCCGCCTGACTGTGATATTGAGCCAGAAAAGTTCATACCGGCTGATCTGCAGGATATAATACAGGAGCATACAGGCCACGATCCCCAGCATCAGGGAACGCAGTCTGTGATCTGTGATGCGCGTCCGCACAGTGATCGCCCACACGATCGTCAGCGCGCCGTAATAAAGCTGCATAATACACCAGGCGAAGTCCACGCCATACAGCAGGACATGAAGGACGCCTCCCAGGAGAAAGGCGGCTGAGAAGAACGCAATATTCCTTTTTGTGGCTTTTGTAAGGAGCATTCACAGCGCCTCCTTTCCCGGCTGATGATTGAAAATATCTCCCTTATCTGTATTATATCGCGTCAACCGAGCCTTGTCCCCCTCAAAAACAACAGTTTTTCTGCTGGGAAATAAAAAATGTGAGGCTTGAACAGTTCATGTTCGAAGCCACACATCAAAGGCAATCGGTATGTTTTGTGTCCTTCCGCAGCTTTCGGACACGTTTCCTACTTATACTGATCCCCAATTAAAACTGTACAAACAGAAATTGGTAGGGAACGATAAGGGCCTGCGCGGCCCTTATGATCCTGCGGCAAAGGATTTCATCCCTTGCATCCCGCCGGGCGAACCGGCTTAAAAGAAACAACAAACAATTTGCGCCTGTAACTTGAATGTAGCAAAGAGAGCTTCCGGGCAGAAGAAAATCAGCGGCAGTCCGAAAAAATGAGCTTGCTCATTTTTCTCGGCCTGACGCTGATTTTCGCTGTGCGCTTTGCGCACAGCATGCACGGCTTTGCCGTGCTGCCCGGAAGCGATGGCAGGCGTCCTTGCTTCTCTTTGCCGCAGTTGCTTTTACGGCGACAAACGCAGCCCTTTCTGGTTCTCTTTCGGGCTCCGAAAGAGAACGCCCCGTTCGCATCCTTTTCCCGTCAAATTTGTGTTTTCATCAGGTTTTCGTATTACAAATCAGTTACCCAGGTCATCCACATAGAGCTCACGCACGGCGTTGGGATCCTCCACGGGGGCAGCGGGCTGCGGATGATCACGCTTCTCCAGGAACTTGGGCGCCACCTGCGGGAACAGCGCATAGGACAGCACGTCTTCTTCAGACTTGGCGATCCCCTTGGTTTTCTCGCGGTATTCGGGCATTTCGGGCTTGATCAGGTCAGCGGGACGGCAGGTAATCACCGGATCATCACCGATGCACTTTTTGCGCACTTCCTCGTTGACCTCACCGGGCAGGCGGCCATACTCGCCGCGCAGCAGGCCCTTGGACTCCTTGGAAACCATCTTATAGCGCTCGCCGGACAGCACGTTCAGCACGG
>JAFUGB010000402.1 GCA_017469605.1 Clostridia bacterium | reverse complement strand
CACGATGTATTTCTCATTGTCAAGAAGAAGATTGAGGAATATCCAAATTGCGAAAGATTGATCTGGCAGGCAGCCGTAATTCTCGACGCGAAGCGAATGGAAGCGAAAATATCAAATCAAGAGGATTACGATCAAGCTATTTTTGGCTGGTATGAGCGGTGCTTACTTTCGGCTAATGAGCAGATTCGCAAGCAAGCGGCAGATTCGCTGTTTCATGCCTATTTTCGAAAAGAGGATTATGAAAAAGCGCTTCATTATTTAGAATATTTCTCCTTGGATAATCCAGAACGCAAGCGCAAAAAAGCTCTTGTGGATAGTAAAACAGGAAAGCGCGAGGAAGCTTACCGCGCATACGAGGAACTAATTTTTACCGGGTACCAGCACATCCAATCGACGCTAAATGATTTGCATATCCTCTATATGGAGGACAACGATCACGAAATGGCAAAAAAGCTGGTTTGTGTTTCTTCCTTAGCGGCAGTTGCATTTGAAATGGGAAAATACAATGAGGTCTGTGCCGGGCTGGATGTTGCTGTATGGGAAAAGGATGTTGCAGCGACGGTTCATATCATGCAAGACCTCTTGGATAGTATTGGAACGATTGGCGATTTTACAAAATCAAAACTATACCAACACATGACGCTGAAAACCTTTGAGCCTGAATTATCAGAGAATTTCCGGCAGGAATTGTTAAAATCGCTTGAGGATGAATCGTACAATTACATGCAAGGGAACGAATTTTGGGAAAAGCTGAAAAAAACCCATTCTTCTGACCTCTGATATTGCGGAATAGCGAGACTTTCTGTCTGTCATTTTGATGCTTGCTTCTTTATCGTACATAAGCACAAGGTCCGGGCATAGCGCATAGGCAAAACCGTCAGGAAGTCTTTCTCTGCTGATGCCGACAGAAGCAACAAGCGCAGATCAGCAGCGGCAGGACGCGCAAAATATTTTTTTGTGATTACGATCCTTCTTTCAATATCACAATGGCATAGGGCGGCATCGTCAGACAGCATTCGTTGATTTCCGCCATGGCGTCTTCTGTCTCGATATCCCGATCGATACGCGCGCCTTCCGGCAGCGGGCATTTTCCCGTATCCTTCGCGGAAAAATTCATGGCAATCAGGCAGCTTTGACCTTGCCATTTCCGACGCATCAGGCAGATATCCCCCTGCACGTGGACAAATTCATTGGTGCCGTTGGCAATCATGGGATAATCGATACGGGCATGATTCAGCGCTTTGCAATAATTCAGCAGCGAACCGGGATCGGCCAATTGCGCATCCACAGATGGATACGCGTATTCCAGCTTGGTAACCCCGGGAGGCTGCGCCGTCATATCCTCATTGTTCCAATACATGGCAAGCCGTTTATTGGGATCGTCACCGCTGCCTACCATACCGATTTCTTCCCCATAGTACGTGAACACATTGCCCGGCATCATATTCAGTATGCCCTCGGCAAACTTGGCAATGGACAAATTGGCCCGTCCCTGCACGCTGCCGACGGTTCGCCCAGTATCATGATTGCACAGGAAGGGCGCGAGCAGGCCGTTTGGAATGGTCTCCAGCACATTTTGAAGGCTGGCTGCGAATTTTTCCGCGTGCCCGGAGCGGCCGCGCAGGCTGGAAACGATAAAGCCCTCCGCCTGGGAGCCCGGAAACAGAAAGAAGCTGTCCACGCCGCTTTCATAATACTGCGCAATGGTGGAAAGTCCGGCCCAGCACTCTCCCACCAGATAGCTTCCCGGCTTTATCTCCTGGCACAGATCCTTAAACCACCGCAAAAAACCAATGTTTTGATCCGCGTTATTGGTATAATAACTGGTTACCGCGTCCAGGCGGAATCCATCCGCATCCATGATATTGAGCCAATATGCCGCAATGATGCCGATCTGTTCCCTGATCTGTTCATTGTCCAGATTGAGGTCTGGCATGCCGCCGCCCGCGAACTGCTCTTCATAATACCAGCCGGTATCCTCCAGCGGAACAAACCCGCCGGCAGGTTCCTTCTGGAAGCGATAGTAATCGATATACGCACAGTCCGCCCCCTGGCGCAGGGCGTCACAGGCATATTGAAACCAGGGATGCTGCGCGGAGGTGTGATTAATAGGCAAATCGATGATCACCCGCATGCCACGGGCGTGGGCTTCCCCGATCAATCGCTGCATGTCGTCTAATGTGCCATATTCGTGATCGATCTCCAGATAATTGGCCACATCATACTTGTGATAGGAGGGACTTGCCATGACAGGCATCAGCCACAGCCCATTATATCCCATATCCTGAATATAGTCGAGCCGGCTGACCAGGCCGGGCAGATCGCCCAATCCGTCCCCATCGCTGTCCTGATACGAACGGACAAACACCTCATACCAATTATTGCTGACGTCCCTTTCTCCCCATGCCGGACGCGCGCCCAGCATACACGCACACAGCAGAAGCAAGCTTAAAAAACGTTTCATTCTTTTCCTCCCCGGCAGCGCAAGGCATCATGCCGCCACGGTAATGGTGTTTATCACATGATTACGGTAATCTGATCCCCGTCGCGCAGCATATCGTCGGTCAGCACATCGCCATCCGTTGCTTTTCCGTTAATCAGCGTGCGCCGCACGCCGCCCTGGTGATGGGCGCTGTTATCCACGGT
>JAFUGB010000401.1 GCA_017469605.1 Clostridia bacterium | reverse complement strand
GGGCGCTGGCGCTGAAGGGCCCCAAGCTGCTGGTATGCGGCAACGCGCCCACCTTTCTGTTTCCCCTGCTCAGTTTGGAGCCGCTGCCTCAGGATGTCGCCGTGATCGGCGTGCCGGTGGGCTTTGTAAACGTGGTGGAGGCCAAGGAGCTGCTATGGCACAGCGGCCTGCCCTGCATCGCGGCCATGGGCCGCCGGGGCGGCAGCAATGTGGCGGCAGCCATCGTCAACGCCCTGCTGTACGGCATAGAGGGGGTGCGTCCGTGAGGATCATGCTGGCAGGCACCGGCAGCGGCTGCGGAAAAACCACGGCCAGCCTGCTGCTGATGGCGGCGCTGAAGCGCCGGGGAAAGGATGTGGCGCCCTTCAAGGCGGGGCCCGATTACATCGATCCCGGCTTCCATGAGTCCCTATGCGGCCGCCCTTCCTACAACCTGGATTGCTGGCTGATGCAAAGGGAAACGCTTTTCCGCCTGCTGGATCAGCCCGCTGATATCGCCGTCATCGAGGGCGTAATGGGCTATTATGACGGGCTGGATGTCCGGAGCTTTGCCTGCTCGTCCTGGGAATTGGCCCGCGTCACCCAAACGCCGGTCCTCCTGGTGGTGGACGCTTCAGGGGGCGCGGCCAGCGTGGCGGCCACGGTAAAAGGGTTCCAGGCCCTGCGGCCGGACAGCGGCATCGCGGGCGTACTGGTCAACCGCGCCAACGGCGAAGGGCATTATGCGCTGATCCGGGAGGCGGTGGCATACCATACCGGCCTGCCCTGCGTGGGGTATCTGGCCAAAAATCAAAAGCTGGCATTCCCCAGCCGCCATTTGGGGCTGGTGCCCGCCCGGGAAACGCCCGATCTTTTACCGCGCCTGGAGGAAGCGGCGGCCGAGGCCGAAAACACCCTGGATCTGCCGCGGATACTGTCCCTGGCGGAGCAGGCCCCCAGCCTGCCCGGCGTCCCCGGTCCGGCCCTGCCTGATTTTTCAGGCTACCGCCTGGGCGTGGCCCTGGATGAAGCCTTTCATTTTTACTACCGGGACAACCTGGACGCCCTGCGCGCCAGCGGCATGGCGCTTATCTTCTTTTCCCTGCTGAAGGATGAAGGGCTGCCCGGGGGGCTGGACGGCCTGTACATCGGCGGCGGCTATCCCGAGGTATTCGCCCAGGGACTGGCGGCCAACCGATCCATGCGGGAAAGCGTGCGCGCCGCGCTGGAAGGGGGGCTCCGCTGCTATGCCGAATGCGGCGGGCTCATGTACCTTTCCCGGGAGATCGACGGACAGCCCATGGCGGGGTTCCTCCCGGTGATCTGCCATATGACCGACCGTCTCCAGCGCTTTGGCTATGTTACGGTGGAGGACAGCGCCGGGCTCTCCTTCCCCGCGCACGAATTCCACCATGCCGTGGCCCGGCCTGTGGGGGAAGCAGACTGTGCCTATACCGTGCGCAAAGTCTCCCGGCCCGACCAGGCCTGGCGCTGCGGCTATGTCCGCGGGCGCACGCTGGCGGCCTTTGCCCATGTATACTTTGGCGACAGGCCCCAACTGATCAGGAGGTTTTTTGCATGAAGCACGGGGGCAACGTATGGGAAGGCGGAAACCCGGGGCGCTGGTTGGATTTCTCAGCCAACCTTCGGCCTGAAGGCCCGCCGGAATGGGTGCAAAAAACGCTGCGCCGAGCGCTGGATGACGTGCGCTATTATCCAGACCGCTCCATGAAGGCCGCCCGGGCCGGCCTGGCCGCTTATGCCGGCATCCCGGAACAAAACCTGCTGCCAACAGCCGGCGGAGAGGCCGCCATCGACCTGGCGCTGACGCTGCGGCAGGGGCCGGTATATGCCGACAAGGTGACCTTCGGCGGTTATGCCCAGCGCGCCGCCGCCCGGGGCCGTCCCATGGCGTCGGGGATCCAGGAGGCCACCGTGTTCCTGTGCAATCCCAACAATCCCACCGGCGCCGCGCAGCCCCGCAAGGCCGTGCTGGCCCTGCACCAGGCGGCGGTCGCCAGCCGCGGAGAGCTGATCGTGGACGAGGCTTTTATCGATTACTGCCCGCAGCACAGCCTGCGCGGCGCGGTATGCGATACGCTCAGCGTGGTGGGCTCGCTGACCAAGATCTTGGGCATTCCCGGCGTGCGGCTGGGATATATTGCGGCCTCGCCCCAGCATATCCTCCGGCTGCAAAGCCGCATGCCGGCCTGGCCCCTGAGCGCCCTGGCCGTGGCCGTGGCCGCCGAGCTGCCCGGGCACCTGGACGAAATAAAGCAGGATGCCGCGCTGAACGCCGAAAGGCGGGCTGATTTTGCGGAAAGGCTTTCCGATCTGGGTGCTCTATGCGAAACATCCCAGGCCAGTTTCCTGCTGTGCGATTTCGGCCGGGATATGACCGCCGCCGCGGCTGAATTAAAAAGGCGGGGCATTCTGGTGCGCACC
Source organism: Clostridia bacterium (assembly GCA_017469605.1). Lineage (GTDB taxonomy): Bacteria > Bacillota > Clostridia > Christensenellales > Aristaeellaceae > SFMI01. Next base: position 5,361 of record JAFUGB010000401.1, on the reverse strand, counting down.
TGCGCGTCCTTTGGCCTGGGCGGCAATTACCTCAGGCTGGCGGTGAAAACCGAAGAACAAAACGAACGGTTCATCAAGGAGTTGAAGCAATGCCTGGCGTATTGATATTTGGCGGCACCACCGAGGGCCGGGAGCTGGCCAAGCGGTATCCCCGCTCGCTGGTTTGCGTAACCAGCGCGTATGCCCGCGCCCTGCTGCCGGCGGACACGGACTGCCGGGTGGGCGCGATGGACGCCGCCGCCATGGAAAACCTGATCCGGCAGATGCGGCCCGAAAGGGTGATTGACGCCACCCATCCCTACGCCGCCCGGGCCACGGCAGCCATCCGCGCCTGCTGCGAACGGCTGCACGTGCCTTACCAGCGCGTGGCCCGGCCGGTGAGTCCGGGCGCGTGGCGGCAGTATGTGCGCGCCGTGGCCGATACCGCCGCGGCCGTTGACGCGCTGCGGGAGGCCCAGGGAAACATCCTTTTGACCACAGGCAGCCACACGGCGGCGGACTACGCGGCGGCGCTGGACGTCAGCCACCTGTGGGTGCGGGTGCTGCCCACCCGGGAGGCGCTGGCGCTGTGCGCCGACGCCGGCATCCCGGCCTCCCACGTCATCGCCATGCAGGGGCCCTTTTCCGAAGCGCTGAACGCCGCGCTGTACGATCAGCTGGACATCCGGGTATTGGTCACCAAGGATTCGGGCAAGCCCGGCGGCGTGGCCGAAAAGGTGATCCCGGCGCTGAAACGGGATATGGAGGTCATTCTCATTGAACGGCCCAAGGAGGAACCATGCGCGGAAAATCGCTGATGATACAGGGAACGGCCTCGTCGGTGGGCAAAAGCGTGCTGTGCGCCGCGTTTTTGCGGATACTCAGGCAGGACGGCTGGAGGGTCGCCCCCTTCAAGGCCCAAAACATGGCGCTCAATTCCTACGTGACCCGGGACGGGCGGGAAATGGGCCGCGCCCAGGTGACCCAGGCCCAGGCCGCCGGCATGGAGCCCGACGTACGCATGAACCCCGTGCTGCTCAAGCCCACCGGCGACCGGCGCAGCCAGGTCATCGTGGACGGCCGCGCCATCGGCAGCATGACAGCCATGGAATACCACCGGTATAAGCCTGAACTGCGCAGCCGCATTCAAGCCACCTACAACCGGCTGGAGAGCGAGGTGGACTGCGTGGTGATCGAGGGCGCCGGCAGCCCGGCGGAAATCAATCTGCGGGATGGCGATATCGTCAACATGTCCATGGCCACGGCCGCCGATGCGCCGGTGCTGCTGGTGGGCGATATCAACCTGGGCGGGGTATTCGCATCGCTCCTGGGCACCGTTGAATTGCTGACGCCTGAAGAAAGGGCGCGGGTGAAGGGCGTGATCATCAACAAATTCCGGGGCGATGTGAAGATATTGGCGCCCGGCCTGCGCATGCTGGAGGAGCGCATCCATATTCCCGTGCTGGGCGTGGTGCCCTGGATGGATGTGGAATTGGAGGACGAGGACAGCGTGACCGAGCGCTTCCATCGCGCCGCCGGGCAGGGCGACCTGGACGTGGCCGTTGTGCGGCTGCGCCATATTTCCAACTTTACCGATTTCCAGGCGCTGACGCTGCAGCCCGGGGTCCGGGTCCGCTATGCCGAAAATGCGGCGGCGCTGGAAAAGGCCGATATCATCATCCTGCCCGGCACCAAGAATACCATTGAGGACCTCATCGACCTGCGCAACCGGGGCGTTGATTGCGCCATCATCCGCCATGCCCGCAGGGGCGGCATGGTGGTGGGCGTCTGCGGCGGCTACCAAATGCTGGGAAACCGCCTTTGCGATCCGGCGCATGTGGAATCCCGGGTGCCCGAAGCCGCGGGGCTGGGGCTGCTGGATATGGAAGTGACCTTTGCCCCCGAAAAGCGCACGGCGCAGTCCTCGGGCACGGTAGATTGCCCATCGGGGTGGCTGAGCCGGCTCAACGGTCTGACTGTGGACGGATATGAGATTCACGCGGGGCACAACGCCTTTGGCCGTGACTGCCTGCCATGGCTTATGATCGGCGGGCAGGTGGACGGCGTATGCAATCGTCAGGGCAATGTGCTGGGCAGCTACCTGCACGGAATGTTTGACGACGGACAGCTGTTTGCCGCCCTGGCCGCCCAGGTCAGGAATGCCAAGGGCACAGGCGGAGAAAAAGCAGCGTCCCTGACCATGGACCAGTTCCGGGAAAGGGAGTTTGACCGCATCGCTGATATCGTGCGGGCCAGCGTGGATATGGACGCCGTTTACCGCATCATCCGGGGGGAAAACTGACATGCGGGAATACGCGTTGGCGCTGATCGCGGGCTATCTGCTGGATCTGCTGCTGGGAGACCCCTCCTGGCTGTATCATCCGGTGCGCGTCATTGGCGCATACATCGGCTTTTTGGAAAAAAAGCTGCGCGCCCGGGGCGGAAACCTGCGGAAAAGCGCCCTTTTCCTGACGGCATCCACCGTGCTGTCCACCATGGCCGCGGCGGCGCTGCCGCTGTGCCTGCTGCGCCTTTGGGGCAGGCTGCCGCTGTTCATCGGCATGGCGCTGCTTGACTGGATGGGGCTGGCCGTGCGTTCCATGGCCGTTGAAGCCAAGGGCGTATACCAAGCGCTGGACAAGGGCGTGGAAGCCGCGCGCAGGCAGGTGGCCCGCATCGTGGGACGGGATACCCAGCGGCTGACCGAGGAGGAAATCATCAAGGCCGCCGTGGAAACGGTGGCCGAAAACACCACCGACGGCGTCATCTCCCCCATGCTGTACGCGGCCCTGGGCGGACCGGTGCTGCTCTGGGGGGTCAAGGCATCCTCCACCCTGGATTCCATGGTGGGTTACATGGACGAAAAATACCGGGACATTGGCTGGAGCAGCGCCCGGCTGGACGATGTGCTGAACTTTGTACCGGCCCGGCTCACCGCGGGGCTCATGGTATGCGCCGCCTGGTTTTCCCGCCTGGACGCCCGGGGCGCCCTGCGCATCGTGCGCCGGGATCACGCCAACCATAAAAGCCCCAACTGTGCCTGGAGCGAAGCCGCGACAGCCGGCGCGCTGGGTATCCAATTGGGCGGCACCCATGAATACTTTGGCAAACCGGTGGAAAAGCCCACCATTGGCGATAACCGCCGGGCCGCTGAACGGGCCGATATCCTGCGCGCCAACAGGCTGCTGTATTGGACCGCCGGGCTGATGGCAGCGCTGATTGGGATTCTTGCGCTGTTATAAAAGACCGTCACGGCCCAGGCAGACGAATACGGCCCCATGAAGTGAGGTAACGCATTGAATACGCATGCATTGTCAGCCGCCGCCCGCGAAGCGGCCCTGCGCCGCTGGGACGCGGTGGCCAAGCCCTTGGGCGCTTTGGGACAGTTTGAGGAAATGCTGGCGCGGATTGCCGCCGTCCAGGGCACGGCGGACATCGCCCTTTTCCCGCGCTGTGCCCTTGTTTTCTGCGCCGATCACGGCGTAACGGTCCAGGGAATCAGCCAGAGCGGCAGCGAGGTCACCGCCCTGGTGGCCCGGGCCATTGCCGAAGGGACCTCCAATATCAACCTGATGGCGGCGGCGGCTCAGGCCGACGTATTCGCTGCGGACATGGGCATGCATTCCCCCGTTCCCGGAACGATTGACCGCCGTCAGGGCGGCGGCACCAAGGATTTTTCCCAGGGCCCTGCCATGACCCGCGCCCAGGCCGAAAGCGCCATGCAGGCGGGGATCGATCTTGTGGGCGACATGAAGCGGCGCGGTTATCGCCTGATCGCCACCGGCGAAATGGGCATTGGCAATACCACTGCCGCCGCCGCCCTGGCCTGCGCCCTGCTGGACCTTTCCCCCAAGGAAACGGCCGGCCGGGGTGCGGGCTTATCCGATGCCGGGCTGCGCCGCAAGATTGACGTGATCGGCCGGGCGCTTGAAGTGAACCGGCCCGATCCCCGCGACCCCATGGATGTTCTGTCCAAGCTGGGCGGCTTTGAAATCGCGGGCATGGCCGGCGCCTTTCTGGGCGGCGCGGTCCACGGCGTACCCATCATCATGGACGGCGTGATCTCCGCCGCCGCCGCGCTGCTGGCTGTCCGCGTTTGCCCGGAGGCCAGGCAGTTCATGCTGCCCTCCCACAGGAGCCGTTCCCCCGGCGCAAATGCGCTGATGGACGCACTGCGGCTGCGCCCGGTCATTGATGCCGGAATGGCCCTGGGCGAGGGCACCGGCGCGGTGATGCTGTTTCCCCTGCTGGATATGGCGTACCGGGTTTACAGCGGCATCCACACCTTTGACAGCCTGGGCATGGCGGCCTATCAGCCCCAGGGAGGAACGCCATGACGCTGTTGGTGATCGGCGGCAGCGGCAGCGGAAAATCGGCCTGGGCCGAGCGCGTTATCGCAAAAGTGCCGCAGGAAAAGCGATACTATATTGCCACCATGCAGGCATCCGACGGCGAATCGGAGGCCCGCGTCCGGCTCCACCGGTGCCAGCGCGCTTCCCTGGGCTTTGAAACCATTGAATGCCCCCGGGATATCGGCTCGCTGTGCCTGCCGTTAGGCTGCGCGGCGCTATTGGAGGATGTGCCTAACCTGCTGGCCAATGAAATGTTTGGCGGCGATTGGGAGCGGATCATGCCGGGCATTGAAAAGCTGGCCCGGCAATGCGGTTTGCTTGTTCTGGTCACCGGCAACGTGTTCTGCGACGGCATCCGCTACGACGCGGCCACCCAGGATTACATCCAGCGATTGGCGCAAATCAATAGCGCCCTGGCCGCCCTGGCCGATGCCGTGACCGAGGTGGTATATTCCATTCCCGTTGCGCTGAAAGGAGCCCTGCCATGCGATTGATCGCTTCTCTGGTGATCGCCTTTTCCACCTATTCCCGCATCCCCATGCCCCGGGTGGACTGGCGCGATGAAAACCGCCGCTACGCGCTGTGCTTTTTCCCGCTGATCGGGCTGGTGATCGGCGGGGGAATGGGGCTGTGGCTGTGGCTGTGCCAAGCTCTGGCCCTGGGCGGCCTGCTGCGGGGGGCTGTGGCGGCGGCCATTCCGCTGCTGATCACCGGCGGGATTCACATGGACGGTTTCATGGATACCTGCGACGCCCTGGCCAGCTGGCAGCCGCCCCAAAAGCGGCTGGAAATCCTGAAGGACAGCCACATTGGCGCCTTTGCCGCCCTTTGGTGCGGCGTTTATCTGCTGATCATGGCCGGGCTGTACAGCGAATGCGCCATCCATGATGCACTGCCGCTGGCCGCGTGCTTTCTGCTGTCCCGGGCGCTGAGCGCCATGCTGTCGGTCTACTGCAGGCAGGCCCTGCCGTGCGGCATGCTGGACGGCTTTTCCCGCACGGCGGCCGGGCGGGCGGTAAAGGCTTGCGGC
>JAFUGB010000400.1 GCA_017469605.1 Clostridia bacterium | reverse complement strand
TTATTTGGGATCAATATTGGCTGTGCATTCGTGGAGGAGGAAACGAACGGGGGCGTACTTTCTTGGAAGCCCAAGAAACCACCAAAGAAGGCTGCGTTTGTCGGCCTAAAAGCTGCAATCGCCAAGAGAAACGAAAACGCAAATTTGCAAAAGAACACCATGACCCGCGCGGCCCTGAGCCCACGCCAAAGGGCACGCTTGGGGCATCTGCACACCCGTCCCGGAGATGCCGGAACCGACGATCAACAAACAGCCTCCACCTGAAGCGTTCTTGCCACCAAACAAGCTCCCGGGCATCAAAATAGAGCATCAATCCTTTAGCTGCAATTTAGCATAAGCAAGCAGTTACACTCAAAAAAACCAGGCTCCCTGTTAGAGCCTGGTTTCTGCTGTTATTGCCATTGGTTATACACTGATATCCCGGCGGCCGGTCAGCTTGAAGAACAGCAGCAGCGACAAAACGCTGGTGACCGTCAGCACGGTGGAATAGGCCGCTGCATTGCCAAAGCAATCGCGGATCACCTCGGTATACACCGCCACCGTCAGCGTCTGCGTGCTGGCCCGGTACAGCATGATGGAGGAGGACAGCTCGCTGATCACTGTGACCCAGCTCATGATGGCGCCAGAGATCACGCCGGGCATCATCATGGGCAGCATGATCTCCCCAAAGGAGCGCATTTCCGAAGCGCCCAGGGAAACGGCGGCCTCCTCAATGGAAGGACTGATCTGGCTGATGATGGCCGTACTGGAACGGATGGTATAAGGCATGCGGCGCACCGTAAGCGATACAATGATAATCAGCGCGGTGCCCGTCAGCGCCAGGGGCGGTTTGGCAAAAGCATACAGGAAGCAGATACCAAGCACAGAGCCCGGGATGATATAGGGCAGCATGGTCAGCGTATCCACTGTGCTGGTGATCACGGACTTCCGCCGTACCGCCAAATAGGAAATCAGCACGCCGAACACCACCACCAAAGCGATGGCGGCCAATCCAAACAGGTAGGTATTGGGAATGACCCGGGGATTCTTGGAGAAGATCGTCTGATAATTGATCAGCGATATCTGGCTGGTAAAGATGCCGGGCGTGGACTCCTTGAGGAAGGAGGTTACAATGACTGTGATCTGGGGCAGCAGCGCCACCAGCACCACCAGGTAAACGAAGGCATGGCAAAGGATCCTGGCGCCCATGCGCTGCGGCCGGGGAAGCATGGGCTTAAGCGCCGACATGGCATAGCTGTGCTTGGCGGCAATCCAGCGCTGCAGGAAGAAGAACACCAGGGTAATGGCCATGATGATCACGCACAGCGCGGCGGCAAAATAGCTGTCATTGGTTACCTCGCCCATAAACTGGTTGTACAGCACCACAGGGAAGGTGCGGTAGCCTTCACCGATCAGCATGGGTGTGCCAAAGTCGGAAAACACGCGCATGAACACCAGCAGGCTGGAAGCCAGCACGGTGGGCAGCACCAGGGGCAGGATAATGCCGGTAACGCGCTGGAAGTTATTGGCGCCCAGGCTTTCGGCGGCCTCGTTCAGCGAGTTGTCCAGGTTTTGCAGCGCGCCGCTGACATACATATACACCAGCGGGAAAGACTGCAGCGAAAATACCAACACGATGCCCGCAAAGCCGTAGATGCCTCCGAAGGAAATGCCAAACAGGCTGTTGATGGCCCGGGTGAACAGGCCGTTGCGGCCCAGCAGCTGGATCCAGGCGTAAGCGCCAATGAAGGGCGGCGAAAGATAGCTGACCACAATGCAGATGTTCAGCCATTTGCTGCCCGCAATCCTGTACTGCCGGGTGATATAGGCGATCACCAGGCCCAGCGTGGCGCTGATCAGCGTGGAAACGATGGTGACGCTGAAAGAATTTTTCAGCGTATTGGTATAATATTTCCGGGTAAAGAAACGGGTGAAGTTTTCAAAGGTGAAGCTGTTGTCCGTTGGGTTGACCACACTCTTGTACAGGATCAGCACCAGCGGATAAACCACAAAGATCAGGAACAGCGCCAGGATCAGCAGGGCCAAAAAGGTCCACACCGGGGAGTATCTGCGTTTTTTCATGGCGCTCACACTCCCTCGCGGATCAGCGTGGTGCGTTTTTCGGCATCAAATATGTTTATCTTATCGGGAGTAACCCGCAGCGTTACCTGGGTACCGTCGGGGATGATATCGGTGAGATCGCTGTTTTCCACCACTTCAATCTCCCTGCCATCCTCCAGCGCCATAAAGTAGTGCTGGGTCATGCCCAGGAACACGCTGCTGTTCACCGTGGCGGGAATGCCGGGCGTGCCGTCGGTATGGATGGTGAACTCCTCAGGGCGCACGGCCACATGCACCGGACCGGAAACGCCTTCCTTCAGCGTCCGCAGCGCCGTCTGATATCCATTGCCAAAGTCCAGGGTGTTATCCTGGCAGACGGTGTTCAGCAAATTGCTCAGACCAATAAACGTGGACACAAACTCATTGGCCGGACGCTGGTAGATGTGCTTGGGCGTGCCAATCTGCTGGATCACGCCGTCATGCATCACGGCGATGCGGTCCGATATGGCCAAGGCTTCTTCCTGATCATGGGTCACATACACCGTGGTTATGCCGATCTGGTGCTGGATCTGCTTAATCACATTGCGCATCTCCACGCGCAGCTTGGCATCCAGGTTGGAAAGCGGCTCATCCATCAGCAGCACTTCTGGCTCGATCACGATGGCGCGGGCCAGGGCCACGCGCTGCTGCTGGCCGCCGGACAGCTGGGTGGGCATGCGATCGGCATACTGATCGATCTTCACCAGCTTCAATATTTCATCGGCCTTACGGTAGCGCTCTGCCCTGGGAATACGGCGGGTTTTGAGGCCATAGGCCACGTTGTCGCGCACGCTCATATGGGGAAACACGGCGTAATTCTGAAAAACCATGCCCATGTTGCGCTTATTGGTGGGGATGCTGTTGATCACCTTGTCATTGACACGAATCTCTCCGCCCTCAATGGTATTAAAGCCGATGATCATGCGCAGCAGTGTGGTTTTGCCGCAGCCCGAAGGGCCCAGCAAAGTAAAGAACTCACCCGGCTTGATCTCAGCGGACAGGCCCTGGATTACGATATTTTTGCCATAGGCTTTGGTTACGTTGTCAATATGAATGGCTACACCCATAGTTATTCTCCCTTGCTGTAAAAGCCGGAAAGCCTTGCGGCAGGCGCAGGGCTTCCCGGCTTCTTATTGTTTTTCCGGTTCGGTTTTACTTCATTATTCCATGTTCATTTCCACATGGTCCAGATAGGTCTTCACGATCTCGGCCTTGTGCTCCGCCACATAAGCGGTGGAGTAGGTTTCAAACTGCTTGATCTCGCTGTCGGGGATCATTTTTTCATTGACGGGCACGCCGGCGCGCAGGGGGCGCAGGTTCAGCGCGGCAGCCACAGCGGTCTGGCTCTCTTCGCTGAGCACAAAGTCAACGAACTTCTGCGCGGCTTCCATATGGGGAGCGCCCTTGATGATCTGCACGGATTCACCGGGGTACACGGTGCCTTCCACGGCATAGACCACCTTGACGGGCTTCTCGCCCTGGGCCTGCAGTTCAACGCAGGGATCCTCGTAGCTCAAGCCCACGGCATATTCACCGTTGGCCACACCGTTGTACACCTGGGAGGAGGAGTTGGCGGCGATATCGCCCTTGATCTTCAGGAATTCATCGATATAATCCCAGGCTTCCTTGCTCATGGGATCGCCATTGCCCATGCCATACAGCATGCCGATCAGGCACTGGAAGGCAGAGGAGGAGTTGGCGGGATCGGCGGAGATGATCTTGCCCTTCAGCTGGGGCTGCAGCAGATCGGCATAGCCGTTTACCTCAATGCCCAGCTCCTTGAGCACTTCGGTATTGACGATCATGACATTGGGCTCGGCATAGGCGTTATTAAACACGTTGGTGCCATCGTTCTGGAACTGGGGATACAGCTTATCGTTTTCGGTGGATACATACACTTCAAACAGATCGCGGTTGGCCGCAAGCATGGTTTCATCGGCCGCCCAGTGGATATCCACGGTGACATTGCCGGTTTCCACTTCGCTCTTCACGCGCTGGAGCACTTCGCCGGAGGAGCCGGTGATCATTTCCACCTTGATGCCGGTCTTGGCTTCAAAGGCAGGAATCACAATATTGTTCAAACGCTCGTTGCGGGCGCTGTAAATCACCAGCACATCGTCCTCGGCCAGAGCAACGCCACACAGACCAAGCAGCATGATTGCCGCCATTGCAACAGCCAGTAATTTCTTCATCGTATAAAACCACCTTTCTGATTGTCCGGGCGTTTCATGCCCTTGCTGCATTCAGTTTATCGCACATTGCAAAAAAAGTCAATATAAATTTGTTATTATTGGCCCCTTTTTTCTCATTTACAACAAATTATATCATTTCCCGCAAAAACCAATACTGAAACCTGATAAAAACAATCCATCTGAAAACACAAATTTGACAGGGAAGGGATACGAACGGGGGCGTTCTCTTTCGGAGCCCGAAAGAGAACCAGAAAG
>JAFUGB010000399.1 GCA_017469605.1 Clostridia bacterium | reverse complement strand
GGCCATGATTTCCATACCGCCTGTATGCTGGGCGCGGCGCTGATGCTGTGGGAGCAGCGGGAAAACCTGGCCGGTACGGTCAAAATCGTCTTCCAGCCGGCGGAGGAGCTGGCCATTGCCGATGGCGCCAAACGGATGGTGGAAACCGGGCTGCTGGACGATTGCCGGGAATTCTATGGCGTTCATTCCTATCCGCAGTTTGGGGCGGGCACCATTGGCGTGAAGGCCGGACCGGTGATGGCCGCGCCTGATCGCTTTATCATCACGCTTCGCGGGCGGGGCGCCCATGCCGCCCAGCCGGACAAAGGCATTGATCCCATCCCGGCGCTGGCGTCGCTGGTGCTGGGGCTGCAAAGCGTTATTAGCCGCAACGTCAATCCCTTTGCCAATGCCGTGATCACCGTGGCCCATATTCAGGCGGGCAGCACCTATAACGTGATCCCGGAAACGGCCTTCCTGGAAGGCACGGCGCGTACGCTGGATCCTCAGGTGCGGGACAGGATCAAGGCGCGTCTGCGCGAAATGGCCGAGGGTACGGCGGCGGCCTATGGATGTTCCCTTGAATATACGTACAGCGAAGGCCCCGATGCCGTGATCAACGATGCGTCCCTGTGTGAAGCCGCGGCCGAAACCGGCCGGGAGCTGGGCCTGGCGGTGGAACGCCAGGAGGATACCATGGGCGGCGAGGATTTCAGCGAATATCTGAAAATCTGCCCCGGCGTGTTCATCCGGATTGGCACCGGCGGGGATTATCCCGGCCATCATCCCAAATTTACCGTAGACCCCTCCGCGCTTTGGCCCGCGGCACGGTATTTTGCTTCCCTCGCCCGAAAACGGACGGAGAGTATATCATCGAAGGAGTGAAGATCATGAAAAAGCTGCTTGTTATCCTTTTGGCCTGCGTTATGCTGGCATCCATGACTGGCATTGCCGCCGCGGAGGACAAAGTGGTGAATATCGGTGTTACCAGCACCATTGCCACGCTGAATCCCATGGCCATGGACGCCACCGAAATTGTGAAATACGCCACCTCCCTGGTATTCCTGCCGCTGTTGGAGGCGGACAGCGAGCTCAATTTTGTGCCCCAGCTGGCGGAGGATATCACCACGGAGGATAACCTGAACTTCACCATCAAGCTGCGGGAAGACGCGGCCTGGTCTGACGGCACCCCTGTGACCGCCCAGGATGTGGAATTTACCCTGATCCTGTCCGCCGATCCCCAGTGCGCCAATATCAGCCTGGCCATGTATTCGGTGGTGGGCGTCAGCGACGACGGCTTGATCGAGGCCAACGCTCCCTCCATCGAGGGCGTTCAGGTGGTGGATGAAAAGACGCTGACCGTTGCCACCAAGTATCCTACGGCGCTGAGTACCTTCAAGAATAACTTTGGCCGCTATATGCTTGTTCTGCCCAAGCATGTCCTTCAGGATGTGCCCCGGGATCAGCTGCTGACCTACGCTTGGTTCAACAGCCCCGATGTGATCTCCGGCCCTTATTTTATCAATGATTTTGATCTGCAGCACTATGTGCATTACGTGGCCAATGAAAACTATTTCCAGGGCGCGCCCAAGATCAAGTACCTGAACATCAATGTGGTGGCTCCGGCCCAGATGCTGGCCGGCATCCGGAGCGGCGAAATTGACCTGGTGCAGCAGACCATGGGCGCCATCCCCATTGAGGATTATGACGCCATCAAGGCGCTGGGCGGCGTGCGGAGCGTATCGGGTTCCTTGATGACCAACGAACTGGTCTTCATCAACGTGGAAAAGGTGCCCGATGTGCGCATCCGCCAGGCGCTGCTTTATGGCATGGACCGCGCTACCATGCAGCAAACGCTGCTGGGCGATGGCGGCGAGCTGGTGGACGGTTTTCTGGTTTCGGCTTCTCCCTATTACAGCCGGGAGCTGGGCCTCACCGCCTATGATGCCGAAAAAGCCGCTGAATTGGTCAAGGAAGCCAAGGCCGACGGCGCTTCCACCGAACTGACCTGGTATGTGAGCAGCGAAGAAAGCGTTTGGGGAAACGCGGTGCAGTATTTTGCCGCCATGTATGAAGAAATTGGCCTTAAAATCAACATCCACACGCTGGACCTGGCCAACCTGATGGAAGTGGTGAGCAATGGCGAGCATGATATCCTCAGCGTGGAATACACCCTGATGCCTGCCGATCCCTATACCGATATTGCCTGGCTCATCGGTGGACAGAGCCTGTGGACCGGTTATACCAGCCCGGAAACGGATGAAGCGCTGGCCCTGTGCCAGAGCCTGACCGACGAAGAGGGCATTGCCGCCCAGTACCTGGTAATCAACCGGGCCGTGCAGCGCGATGTTCCCGTGATCTCCGGTTGGGTCATTGGCAAGCTGGGTGTGGTCAGCGACCGCCTGGTCAACGCCAATCCCGATGTATTCGGTACCTTTGTAAACGTGCACGAATGGGATGTGCGGTAAAAAACGAAAGCACCAAAACCCCGCGTCGATTTTTCGGCGCGGGGTCTCCCCGCGAAAGGAAACACAGATGAAGCCGCTTCTGCAAATCGAAAACCTGGAAATCACCTTCGGCCATGGGCCTGGAGCGGTGCGCGCCGCCTCCGGGGTCTCTTTTTCGGTTTATCCGGGCGAAGTGCTGGGCGTTGTGGGAGAAAGCGGAAGCGGCAAAAGTATTACCGCGCTTTCGGTGATGGGACTGCTGGCGAGACAGGGCCGCGTCACCGGAGGGCGTATTTTATTTGAGGGACAGGACCTGCTGAAATTGTCCGCCGAACAGCTGGACGAGCTGCGGGGGACCCAAATTGGCATGATTTTTCAGGATATCATGTACAGCCTCAACCCCGTGCTGACCATTGGCCTGCAGATGACCGAGGGCATGCGCAGGCATTTAAAGCTTGATAAGGCCGAGGCCGGCCGCCGGGCGGAGGCGCTGCTCACGCGCACCGGCATCCGGGATGCCGCGCGGGTGATGAAAAAATATCCCCACCAGCTGTCCGGCGGCATGCGCCAGCGGGTGATGAT
>JAFUGB010000398.1 GCA_017469605.1 Clostridia bacterium | reverse complement strand
GGAATTCCCGGCCCGTGAGGGCGACGGGGCTGCCGTTCACCGTGACGGTATGGTGCAGGGGGTCCAGCTGCACCGGGCCCACGGCAAGCACGCTTTGGGCGGCCCGGACGGCGGGCTTGCGCAGGGCGGCGCGCAGGCGTGCCAGCAGCTCGTCTATGGCAAAGGGCTTGGTGATGTAGTCGTCGGCGCCGGTATCCAGCCCCGTCACTTTGTCCATGACCGCGTCCCGGGCGGTGAGCAGGATCACCGGGGTATTCTTTTCCCTGCGCAGGCGGCGCAGTACCTCCAGGCCGTTCAGCGAGGGCAGCATGATGTCCAGCAGGATCAGGTCAAAGTCTTCCCGCAGGGCGGTATCCAGGCCCTCCCGGCCGTCAAAGCACTTCCGAACGCCATAGCCCTCGTGCAGCAGCTCCAGTTCAACAAACCGGGCCAGCGATTCCTCGTCTTCAATCAGCAGAATGGATTGCGGCATGTTTTTTCACTCCGTATAAAAACAGATAACGGGATGCCGGGTATCCGGCATCCCTGAAGGGGTTTTATTATTCTTCTTCTTTCTCCGGCCCGGATTCATCATCGTCGTGATTGACCACGATTTTAACATCGCAGGGCTTCACCACATTATCCACAAATTCCCCGGCCTTGTCCATGGCGTTGTTTACGCTTTCATCAATGGAAAGCCCCTTGATGGAGTAGCGGTAGCCGAATATCATGGAGACAGCGACGGCAATCAGCATCCACCAGAACATGAATATGAGGGCGATCACCACGACGGTGAGGGGCAGGGACAGGCGGATTTCCTCGTTCTTTTTGATCTGCACCGAAACGGCGTTGCCCTTTTTGATCAGGCTGGCCGCGCCCTTAAGCAGGGAGGCCAGGAGACCGTTTCCTTTGGCCTTGCGGGCTTTGGTTTGGGTGCTTTTCTGGGGCTGCTTGGCGCGGGTGGAATAGGCAGCCTCTTCCATTTCATGCAGGCGGCCTTCACTTTCCAGCATCAGCAGCGCGTCCAGCAGGTCCCAGTCGCAGGCTTCCAGCGCGTCGTTGGCTTCCTCGTAGCTTACATTGGCCTTTTCCCGCAGCTTTTCTACCATTTCAAGATGATCCATGATGTGAACCTCCTTGCTGTTGTTTTCCTGAGTACGTTTGCAGTATAGCGCAGGAAAATTAAACCGTCCTTTTGCAAAAATGAGAAAAGCATTAGAAAAGCCTTAAGGACTATCTGTTCCTGGGGGTGGCGGTGGGGGCGGCGATCACATTGGGATCGTTAAACAGCTTTTCCAGCGTGAGGGGGCCGGCGTAGCCGTCGGCCTTGAGGCCGTTATTTTCCTGAAAGCGCTTGACCGCCGCTTCGGTCTTGGGGCCGAAATAGCCGTCGGCCCTGCCGGCCAGGTAGCCCAGCGCAATGAGCCGCTCCTGCATCTGCAGCACTTCGTCTCCGTGGCTGTTTACATGCAGCATCAGCGGCGTGGGCGTGGGCACGGGGGTAGGCGTGGGCGTGGGCTCCGGGGTGGGGGTAGGCACGGGCGTTGCCGTGGGCACCGGCGTGGGCGTGCGAAGCTGGTCGTAGGGGATGGGCGTGGCGCCCGACGCCATGGTGGCGCTGCCGGTGAGCAGCATCATGTACACCAGCATGGTCCTGAGCAAGTCCATGAAGATACCTCCTTCCGGAAAATGGGCCGGTCAGATATCAATAAATTTGCGGAACTCGGGCAAAATGCCGATGCCGTCGGGATAATGCGCGGCAAACTGCGGCACCGCGTGGCTGGGAAAGCTGTTGCCCTCAATGAATCGGGGGCCGTCGGCGGTGATGGCCACATCCCAGGCCACAAAGCGCACCTGGGGCACCTTGTGCATGGCGGCCAGGCACATCGCCTTGGCTTCCTCAAAATAGGGGATGGTAAAACCGATGATGGGCGTGCCGGTCATGGGATGCCTGTCAAACACATTGCCCGCCTTGTCGGCGGCCACGGTGAGCAGCCTGCCGCTTTCCAGGTCCACCCGGGCAGCCATGCCGCCCTGATCCACGTTGTCCATCACCTTGCCGTTGCCGATGCGCAGGAAGGCGTATCCAATGCCCTCCTGTTTATCGCCCAAAAGGGTGGCGATGCGCACGGTGTTCACCGAGGTGGGGCACAGCCGGGCCATATCGGGATGCTGGACCAGCAGCTCTTCCAGCAGTCCGTCGCCCATGCCCTGGATCTTTTTAAGGAAAGCGGGCAGATCGGCCCAATCCTTTTGCTCAAATTTGACGATGCCCACGCCGCTGGAGCCCTCCAGGGGCTTAAACAGCACACTGGGCAGGCCATCCAGGAAAGCGCGCAGCCGCTCCTCGGTCAGTTCCATATCGGCCTTGATCCATTTGCGGCCCACCTGGTCGGCAAACAGGGTGTTGAACTCGGTTTTGTCGTCAAAGCTGTGCCAATAAGCTTTGTCGTTCATACGGCGGACAATGCTGTTGCTGATGCCGCGGGTGATCACGGTGCTTCGCTGGGCATCGTTCAGGTTATACATGGCGGCAATCTTGTAATCCATATATCCCGCGTTGTATTGAAGGGCGCATTTCACCATATCGGCCAGCAGCCAGCCGCGGCTTTTGCCGGTTTTTTCGTGCAGCATATCGGCGGTTTGCGCCATGCGCTTCCAGTCCATTTTCATGGCGCGCTTGGCGGCATAGGTCAATTTGCTCATAAATTGCCTTTCTGTTTACACGTTAAAGCGGAACAGCGTGATATCGCCATCCTGCATCACATAGTCCTTGCCCTCGCTGCGCACCAGGCCCTTTTCCTTGCAGGCGTTCATGCTGCCCAGCTCCCGGAGCGTTTCAAAGGGCACGATCTCGGCGCGGATGAAGCCGCGCTCAAAGTCGGTATGGATCTTGCCCGCGGCCTGCGGGGCCTTGGTGCCGCGGCGTATGGTCCAGGCGCGGCATTCGTCGGCGCCGGCGGTCAGAAAGCTGATCAGGCCCAGCAGGTGATAGCAGGCGGTGATCAGGGCGTCCAGGCCGCTCTGACGGATGCCCAGCTCATCCAGGAACATCTGCTTTTCATCGTCCTCCATGCCGGCGATTTCTTCCTCAATGGCCGCGCTGATGGCCACGCACTCGGCGTTTTCGGCGGCGGCGATCTTCCGCACGGCGGCCACCATGGGGTTGCTGTCGGCTTCGCTGATGGCGTCCTCGGCAATGTTGGCGGCATAGATCACAGGCTTGGCGGTCAGCAGGAACCAGCCGTTGACAACTTCCCGTTCGTCCTCGCTGAGCTCGCAGGTGCGGGCGGGCTTGCCGCTCTCCAGGTGCTTGTACACCTTATCGGCGGTTTCGGCCTCGGCAGCGTATTTTTTATCGCCGGTCTTTACCAGCTTGGAAGCCTTGTCCCGGCGCTTTTCCACCGTTTCCATATCGGCAAAGATCAATTCCAGGTTAATGGTTTCAATGTCCCGGGCAGGATCCACCGATCCGTCCACGTGGATGATGTTATCATCCGCAAAGCAGCGCACCACATGCACAATGGCGTCGCATTCCCGGATATGGGACAGAAACTTGTTGCCCAGGCCCTCGCCGTGGCTAGCACCCTTCACCAGGCCGGCAATATCCACAAATTCCACGCTGGCGGGGGTCACCTTTTGGGGGCTGTACATTTGGGCCAGCACGTCCAGACGGCTGTCGGGCACAGCCACTACGCCGCTGTTGGGCTCAATGGTACAGAAGGGATAATTGGCTGCCTGCGCGCCAGCATTGGTAATGGCGTTAAAAAGCGTGCTTTTGCCCACGTTGGGCAGTCCTACAACACCAAGCTTCATGTATTTCTGCATCTCCTTGCTTTTTCGGAAGTTCGTATGCTTTATCGTGCCCGCGCCGGGTCCGCTTTATGAGGGAGGGCGCGAAGCATTCCTATTATAGCAGATGGAAGCTGATTTCTCAATACGCAAAACCATCCCTCCCGGCGGAAGGGACAGCCGGAAGGGATGGAAGTTTCAGGGAAACCGGGCTTACTTTAAGAACCAGCTCATCATATAGCCGGTGTACCCGGCGTAGTTTACCTGGGACCATTCCTGTCCCCAGCTGAGAACGGTCACCGTGGCGCCCACGGGCACCTGCAGGTTTACGTTGTAGCTGTTTTTATCGGGGGAGGTGCGCAGGTTTACATAGGTGCCGCCGTTATTGTTTACCACCACCTTGGTGGTGCTGCCGCCGCTGACGGTCAGGTACCTGGTCATCATATATCCGTACTGGCTTCCCACCTGCACATAGCACCAGGTGGAGCCGCGCTGGATCACGTTAACGCCCACGCCGTTTTCATACTGGCCCAGCACCCGGGCTGTGGTGTTGGCCTGCTCCCGCAGGTTGAGTTTGCCGCCATTGTCGGTGCGGATATAGGCGTTAACGCTGTAGGAAGGGTCAGGATTATACCCGCCACTGCCGCCGGTGGCCAGAAAGCCGGAATCCACATAGCCCACCAGGCCGTTGTAGGATACCTGCCACCAGATATATCCCTTCTGGTACACGGATAGCTTGCTGCCATTGGGGATGCGGGTGAGCACGCTGGCGCTGGTAGAGGGCTCCTCCCGCAGGTTCAGCGTCCGGCCGTTGCCGCCGTTCAGCCAGGTGTTCACGGTGGCGGTATCGATGCTGGCGCCGGGCGTTACAATGGAGACCGGCGTGCTGCTCAGGTATTCGCCGCGGAAGTAACCGTAGCGCTGCACGCCGTTTTTGGTGACGGAAACATAGACCCAGCCATCGGACTGGCGGTTGAGCACTG
>JAFUGB010000397.1 GCA_017469605.1 Clostridia bacterium | reverse complement strand
GCCCTTTCTGGTTCTCTTTCGGGCTCCGAAAGAGAACGCCCCCGTTCGCATCCCTTCCTTGTCAAATTTGTGTTTTCAGATGGATTGTTTTCATCAGGTTTAAGTATGAATACCAGCGTGCCGCACACGGCGCTGACGCCCAGCAGCACGCACCCCAGCCACAGTCGCAGGTCAGCCCGGTCGCCGGTCTTGGGGACCTTGTAGTTGATGATGGTGCCGCCATTGTAGCAGCGATCCGTTTCCCCGGCGTGTGCGCCTATGTTCTCATAGCGCCATTCGTTTTCGCTTATGATCTTCTTGTTGAACTTCTTGTGGGCTACGGTGCCGTCCGGGTTATTTCGGGGGGAATATGGCGCCCGTATGGCCTCATGCTTATCTGCGCGTTCCGCCAAAGCTCCAGTCGGTGCTGTACAATTGACTGAGCTCGGCGGGATATACGCCCGCCTGCCGGAGAACAAAGCCAAAATCGCAGTTCAGGTTGCGGCCCGCGCTGGGCACGAGGATGCCCTGGGCCTCCGCGATGTGCTCTTCGGATTCGGGCAGCACGCTGGAAACCAGGGGATAGTCCTCCCGGTGCATGGTGGTTTTGACCTCCGCGGGCAGCGTGACGCGCACGGTGTATGCGCCGGGATACAGATCGGTTACCAGGTAGTGCCCCTGATTATCGGTGACGGCTTCGGCGGCCAGCTCACCGTATTGATACAGGGCAATGTGTATGCCGGGCAGGCAGGGCTCGTCCCCGTCCTGCAGTCCGTCGCCGTTCAGGTCCAGCCAGGCGGTATCGCCCAGGGCGCCCATGGCGCCGATGCCGATGTCGCAGGATGTCATCTCCGCGCCCATGGCCACGGTGAAATAATCATAATACCCCACGGGCACATCGGGCGTGCCGGCATACAGGGCAGCGTCGGCGGGACGGGCAAAGTTGTACCGGGCATCAGGCAGATCACAGGACAGCCTGTAGCTGCCGGGCTTGAGGCCGCCGAAGGAGAAAGCGCCCTGGGCATCGGTTATGGCCGTTGCCAGCGGGCCGGCATCGTTTTCTCCATACAGCTTTACCGTGCGCCCGGCCACGCCGTTCAGCGAGCCGTCCAGGCTCCATACATGTCCGGCCACCGTGGCATAACGCAGGATGGGGTATTGCAGCCCGGCCGACATGCTGTCGTTCAGCGTGATGCGGGAGGTCCAGTAGCCGTCGGTCAGCTGAGCGGCATTGTGATCGGCCGCAACGCAATTGCTGCCCAGGGTAGCACGCATGATATACGCGCCCGGTACCATGGCAGGCAGGCTGAACCTGCCGTTTTCATCGGTCTGCACGGTATAGGACAGGGGAGAAACGGCGCTGGTAAAGGACAGCGTTACATCGGGCGCGCCCGGATCGTCACTGTCCCTGCGGCCGTCGTTATGCAGGTCAAAATATACAGTGCCGTTCAGCGAGGCCGGGGCGGCGACGGCGATATCGCGGCCCGCCTGCTGATCGTTCATGCCAATATCAAAGCGGCTGACCGCCGTGCTGTTCACCTGGGCCGGCATGGGAGAGAAAGCGCCATAGGCAAAGCACAGGCCGTCCGGCAGCGTCATGGTCAGCGTATAACCGCCGGGACGCAGCTTTTCAAAGGCATAGCTGCCATCGGCCCGGGTCACAGTTTCATAAACCTTTCCCAGGTCGGTATTTTCCAGACGGATACGCACGCCGTCCAGCACGGCTTCCCCGCTGTCATGATGGCCGTTCAGGTTGCTGTCCCGGTACAGCGTGCCGCGCAGGCTGCCGGTATGGACGGCATAAACGGTTTCCCATTCCAGGTCATCCGCCACGCGCAGCTCAAAGCTGTCGGTACGGATCGTTTCATCCTCCAGGGTCGGGTCGGAGAAGGCGGCGTTCGGGGGCAAGGTAAACTGAAGCCGGTAAGTGCCGGGCAGCGCGCCTTTCAGGTAAAACGCTCCGGTTTCATCGGTATAAGCGGTGGCGGTGTCGGATACAGGGGCATTCTGCCCGTCCAGCAGCGTTACAAGCACGCCTTCCATGCCGCCTGCGGCGGGCAGGGAGGCAATGCCGCTGCGCAGCAGCACCTGGCCGGATACCGTGGCGCTGCGGAATATGCCGCCGCTGATGCCTGTGATGTTCTGCCCGGGGGCCAGGGCCAGCATGCCGGTTTCGCCGTAATCGGCGGTTTGGGAAGCCACGCGGTTTTCGATTTCCGCGCCGGTTTCCGAAAGGCTGGTGGCGGTATAGGCGTCCTCCAGCAGGAAACGCACGGCATGCGGGGCGGGCAGAAGGGCGCCAAAGGCGTAGGTGCCGTCCGCGCCGGTGACGGTTTGGGCGGCCACGGCGCCGTTGGCGTTGACGGCCTGCACGGTGAAGCCCTCCAGACCGGCTTCGCCCTCCTCCATGATGCCGCTCAGGTTCTCATCGTTAAACAGCGTGCCGCTCACCGCAGCGGGCAGCGTCACGCCGGCGAAGAGCTTTGTCTCCCGGCCATGGGGGATGGAAACCGACAGGGTCATATCCCCGGTGGCGGACAAAGCGCTGAAATCATTCTGTTCGCCTTCCACGGTGAATACCTGGCCGTCGGGCAGCACAACGCGCACATCGGTATCGCCGCCCCGCAGCACGGGAATGCGGGCCATTCCCTGCCCGTCGGATATGGCGGAAGCGCGCACGCCGTCATTTTTGATCACCTGCAGCGCGGCCCCGGCAAACACCGGCTCGCCGGGATCAAACAGGCCGTTGGTATTCGTATCGTTATACAGCTGCACGGTGAGCGAAGTGGCAGGCATGACACCGATGAGCGGCACCTGCCCTTCGGCCTGATCCTGCACGTTGACCGTGCGGGAGGCGGTGAAGGCGTAGCCTTCGGTCAGCAGCGAATCGCCGCCGGGAAGCGCAAACATGGCGTCCTCGGGCAGCGTAACGGACAGGGTGTAGCTGCCTGCCAGCAGGCCTTCAAAATGATACGCGCCGTCGGCACCGGTGACAAGGCTTCTGGAAACGCCCGCGCTCTCGCTGCGTAGGCTTACCGTGGCGCCGGCAAAACCGCCCTCTCCGGCGTCCTTTTTGCCGTCCATGCTGCTGTCATACCACAGGCTGCCCCGCAGACTGCCGGTGCTCACCGCGCCCACGCCCACGCCAAGGCTGTCGCCCCTGACGGCGGTGACGGGCTCGGTGATGCCTTCGTTGCTGTCGCAGGGCGGGATGCAGTTATACCAAAGGCTGGTTTTTTCTCCCAGGGGGCCGATGATGTACGGCGCGGGCAGCGTCGCGCCCACGCGATAGGTACCCGGCGTCAGGTGCAGAAAAAGGGCTTCGCCGTTCTGGTCGGTGCGTGCGGAGCCAATCAGCACATTTTCGCCGTTCATTTCGTAATACAAGCGCACTTCCACGCCGCGGATGAGCGCCTCCGCCGTGCTGCGGCCGCCGTTTTGGTTGGCGTCTTCAAAGGCCATGACCTTGATATAGGTGGAGCCGCGGGTTGTGCCGATGTGGGCGGTGTCGATCCGCTGGCCGTCGGAAAGCGCGATGGGCATGGAAAAGCTTTCCGTGCCGCTGGCGGGCAGCATAGCGCTGCCACCCTCCCGGGGCAGGGAAAACTGGTAGTTTTCGGGCAGCGACGCGCGCAGCCTGTACTGGCCGGCATCCAGCCCGGTGAAGCCGAATACGCCGTCGCCCTGGGTGGCCGCGCGGGCAACCTGGGTTTCATCCCCGCTGTCGCTGATCCTGTAAAGCGTCACAGCCACGCCGGAAACGGCGCGGCTGTCAGCCTTGTACAGCCCGGTGCCGTCGTCCACGAAGGCGTGGCCGAAAATCTGCCCTGTGCCCGCCAGGGCGCACAGGGGCATCAGGCAAAACAGGCAGAGCGTCAGGAAAAAAGCAATCAGGGGTCGGCGCATGGGAAGCCTCCGTGTTTTTATTTTCTTTGGTTACAGGCCGTCCTTCAGCGGGGGCGGCAGGGCTGGGGATAGAGGGGAAGCTGGGGCGGGAAGGCCGGGGGACAGGCTCCGGTGTACATGGGCCGGCAGGCAGTGAGCCACGCCTCCACCCATACATCCAGCCATGCCTCCGGCGAGCCGCCGCAATCGCACCCGCAGGGGCGTACCAGCCGCACAAAGGCGTTGGCGGACGCCTGGGCACGGTCGGCCTCCCGGGGATCATACAGGCGCATCTGCACCGGCACTTCAATCCGGGAAGTCGCGGTAAAAGCGCAGCCGCAGGCGTCGCGCACCGCGCAGCACAGGGGAATATGCACCTGCAGGGTAATTCCCCGGCCGCAGGGCAGGTCGCAGCGCCGGGCGCGGATGCCGCATTCCTGTACCGATACGCCGGTAAGCTGCAAGGGCTGCCGGGCATCGCAGGGAAGGTCTTCCAGGCGCAGTGAAAAACGTTCGTAGCGCAGGTAGACGCGCCCGGCGCCAATGATCTGCTGCATCAAAAATCCGCCCCGGGGCAGATTGGATGGCTGATCACAGCCGCAGGCG
>JAFUGB010000396.1 GCA_017469605.1 Clostridia bacterium | reverse complement strand
GCAAGACGGCCGATGCGGCCGAAACCGTTGATAGCAACTTTCACCATGGGAAAGACCTCCTTATATTATACAGGTACTTGTGTGCGCGGAACCATACGTTCCACACCTATCCTATTATACCCAACAATTGAAAGTTTGGCAATATCTATCACAAATTATTCTGCACTTAAAATACTGATTTCTACGATTTCCGTGATTTTCCCCGTTCCCACCCTCGCGGACATGTCAGCGCCCCGGTAATGAATATGCAAGGTTTGGCTGCGCGTGTAACCATGCTGGGAATCAATGTGCTATACACAGCCCCCGCTTTGTGCCGCAGTGCGGCATTGACCCTGCCGCGGGGCTGGCGCTCGCCCATGCCCGCTACCAGCGGAAAGGGTCAGTTCAGATCGCGGGTCCAGTTCAGCTGCTGGATGCGCATATCCAGCTCCCGGAGCTCTTTGCTCAGGTCATCCACCTTCTTGCGGTATTCCTGTACGCTCACCGTGGGCAGGATCCTGATTTCGCCCCGGGCGGCGCGCATGGGCGTGCTGCTGGCTTCGTTCAAAAAGTCCCGCAGGGCGGCGGTATAAGCGCTCAGGCAGTCCCGCCGGGCCAGCAGCGCGGTGATGCTGCCGCCCTCGGGCAGCGGCGCGGCGTTGGTCAGGTTGATCCGGCAAATCAGGTCTTCCAGCTGAGCGCTCATGGTGGACAGCTCCTGCAGCAGCGCCTCGGGGGCCTCGGCGGGCTTATCGCCCTCCTGCACCCAGGCGTTGTTTTTGAGCCGCGCTTTCATCTGCTCAATGCGTTTTTGAAGATCGGCCCGCTGGGCCAGGGCTTCGGCTAATTTCATGGGTTGTCCTCCTCTTTTATATCGATCACAACGTCCATTTCGCCCGGCAGCGGCGGCTCAAACTGCGCCGCGCACTTTTGCAGCAGCCCATCATCGGCGTAAAACTCCCCCGGCCCGGGCGCGGCGTTGCGCTTCGCGGCATGGGCATTGATGGTCTCCCGGGATGCTTGCATGTAATACCATTTGCAGTCCAGGCCGCTTTCCCGCACGGTTTCGGTGATCTCCGCCCGGTCGCTGCTGTGCCAGAACCCCCAGTCCAGTATCACGTCGGTGCCGCGGTGGGCGATTTCCAGCGCCTTTTTGACCATGAAATTTCGAACGATGGGATAGGACAGGTCGTGATCGCAGGGCAGCACGGCGGTCAAATCGTCGCTGGAGAGGATCACCGCGTTTTTCTCCCCCGCCAGCCGCCGGGCATAGGTGCTTTTTCCGCTGCATATCTGCCCGCAGATCAGGTGCACCGTGCCGCCCCCGGCAGGCGCCGCGCCATAGCCCAGCGCGGCAGCCCGGCACAGCAGCTTGGGCTGAATATCGGGGTACGTCCAGGACGCCGGCAGCGCGGCGGCGATCTTGATCGTTTCGATCTCGCTGTGCAGCGTGCCCTCCAGCGCGCGCACCCGCGCGGCGTACAGCATGCCGCAGGTGGGCACGCCCGACCGCACCACGGCGTAGGCGCCCAGCGGCGCCAGGTCAAAATCCACGGCGCCGGTCTCCTCATAAAGCTCCCGCCGGGCCGCCGCTTCTATGGTCTCTCCCGGCTCCCGGTGGCCGCCGGGCAGCTCCCAGGTATTCCGCTCTCGATGGCGGCAGAAAATCCATTTGCCCCGGTACAGGGCAACAATCACGGCGTATTTCAGGGCGCCGTCCCGCCACGTTTCGGGAAACGTCACCTGCGTATCCGCCAGCGGCAGTTCCATATACCGCCGGTAAGTTGTGAAGCCCGCCTTTTTGTAAAAGGTCAGGGCGCTCTCGTTGAAGGCCCATACATCCAGCTCAATCTTGGAAAAGCCGCGCTGCAGGGCATCGTTTTTCATGTATTCTGTCAGTGCCGTGGCCACGCCCCTGCGCTGATGGGCCGGGTCTACGCCGATCTCAGCCACGTGATAAAAGCTGCGGGCCAGGGTATAGGGGCCCTCGGGCCGCGCGATATAATCCACCATGGCAAAGCCTGCGATCTGCCCGTCGGCCTCGGCCACAATGACGGCGTTGTTTTCCGATGCCAGGTACGTTTTCAGATGCGCTTGAAGCTCCTCGCAGAAGCCGGGCTTAAAGATATCCGGCCGCCCCTGGACATGGAGCGCGTTTACCTGCGCCCGAAGGCTGTTTACGGCTTCAAAATCGTTTTCAGTCGCCGGACGTACCCTGATTTCCATGGAAAAGCTCCTTGTAAGCGTCGTAATTGCAGCGCACGCCTTCGGCCTCGTTGTAACTCAGCAGCTCATGAAAGGGCTTGAGCCACTTGGCGGCGCTGTAGCCCTCGGCCCGCAGACGCTGGTATTCGTCGATGGTCTCCTGCCGGGCGGCGATTACGATCCAATGGAAGCGCTCATCCTCGGGCAGGTCCTCATTTTTTTCATGGAAGTGCAGCAACTTATGCTTTTCAATGCATTGGTAGGCTTCCTGCCGCACCTGATTAAACATATCGCCGGTCAGCGGCGGCGACAGCGCCATGCGCTTGCAGCCGCCCACCACACATTCGCAAAAGGCGGTGATCATGCCAAGAATAAAGGATTTCTGATCGTATTCCATGGATACCTCCATTATAAAAGCATGCCCTGCGTTTCGGGATCGGCAGCCAGCCCGCCCAGAAAAATCAGCATGTCAGGCTCGATCCAGTAGCGCCACTGGGCAGGATGCCGGGCTGACGCCTTTTTCAGGCGCAGATACAGCGGCAGGCCGTCGGCCACGTCGTGCCACAGATCGGCGTAGATAAAATCATAGGCGGTCTGCGTGCTTTCAATAAAGTCAAAGGCGTCGGCGCGGACCAGGGTTATTTTTTCCCCGTGGGGGAAAAGCGGAAGCAGGCACTGCTGGAACAGGGCAATCACATCGGGGGAACGCTCCACCACCGTAAGGCTGGTTACCTCTGGCTTGTTTGACGCCATGAAGGAAAAATAACCCAGCCCAAGCCCCAGCACGGCCATGCGGCCGTGGGCGGCGGCGATATCGGCCGCCATGGTTTCGATTTCATTGGGCGTTACGGTCATCCATTCCCGGCCCTTTTCCAGCAGCGCGGGATAGGGGAAGGCCGTTTCAAAATATCCCAGCCGGGGCACCGTGCGCCCATCGGGAAGGCATGCCGTGTTCCCGCATGGAAACACCTGATAGGGCGCGTAAGCGCGCCGGGTCAGTTGCCATGCGCCCCGGCGCAGCTCGGCCGTTTTCAGCAGCTGATAATAAGGATTGCCGGCATATACCGCAGGCTCCAGCCGCTTGATCGCCGGGAACAGGTAACGCTGGGCCAGCTGCAGGTGATGGGGATCGCTGTCTATTTCCAGCCCGCAGACTGCGGCGATGAGCATGCAAAAGGCGTTATGCCCATCCAGCCCGGTTTCCCGGGCAAAGGCCAATACCTC
>JAFUGB010000395.1 GCA_017469605.1 Clostridia bacterium | reverse complement strand
TGCTGTGCGCAAAGCACACAGCGAAAACCCGCTGGGCAGACCGAAAAAAATAAGTAAACTTATTTTTCGGCTGGCCAACGGGTTTTCTTCTGCCCGGAAGCTCTCTTTGCGACATTCAAGTTACAGGCGTAAATTGTTTGTTGTTTCTTTTAAGCCGGTTCGCCCGGTGGGATGCAAGGGATGAATCCCTTGCCGCAGGATTATAAGGGCCGCGCAGGCCCTTATCGTTCCCCCGCCAATTTCTGTTTGTACAGTTTTAATTGGGGATCCCCTTTTCATGTATAATGTGTCCGCTTAATTTCCGGATACCACCAATTTGAATTATTGCGAAAAATAAAATGCAAATACCTTCGTTTTTGGCCCGCAAAATCCCGAAAATCGGCGCAATTTTGCAGGCTGGAAATATTTTTTTGCAAAAACGTTGTATTTGCTTTGTATTTCATATTTACTTTTGCCCGCTGGTGCTTTAAAATAATTTATATCCATACGGGATACGGTATATTTCGTATGGCAAATTATTCCGAAAGGACGAAACCATGATGAAGAAACTGCTTTGCGTTTCCCTGGTGATCATGATGCTGGTTTCCTGCGCCTTCACGGCTGTGGCCGAGGACAAATACCTGGGCGTTATGCTGGGCACCAACGTAATGAGCCTGGATACCAACCTGGCCACCGACGGCGACTCCTTTGAAGTGATCGCTGACTGCATTGACGGCCTGCTCCAGATGGACGCTGACGGCGCCGCCGTGCCCGCCATCGCTGAAAGCTACGACCTGTCCGACGACGGCCTGACCTATACCTTCCACCTGCGCGATGCCAAGTGGAGCAACGGCGCCGCCGTGACCGCCAATGACTTTGTGTTTGCCTGGCGCCGCATTGCCCAGGAGGCCGGCGAGTACGCCTACATGCTGGACGAAATCGGCAACATCAAGGGCGCTGCCGAAATCATCGGCAAGGAAACCGACGACCTGACCACCCTGGGCGTTACCGCCGTGGATGACAAGACCTTTGTGGTGGAGCTCAACGTGCCCGTTTCCTTCTTCCCCAGCCTGATGTACTTCCCCACCTTCTATCCCATCAATGAGGAATTCTACAACAGCCTGGAAGAGGGCACCTACGGCACCAGCCCCGACACCTTCCTGAGCAACGGCGCTTTCGTGCTGGAGGACTATACTCCCGGCACCGCCACCCTGTCCGTGAAGAAGAACGCCGATTACTGGGACGCCGACCGCGTGCAGCTGGCCGGTATCAAGTACCAGGTGGTTGGCTCCTCGGATAACGCGCTGACCGCCTTCCGCACCGGCGCGCTGGACGTGGTAATGATCTCCGGCAACCAGGTGGCCGCCGCTGAAAAGGACGCCGCCCTGAGCCAGAACCTGAAGGTAACCGGCGCCGGCTACATGTGGTACCTGTCCTTCAGCCAGACCGAAAAGAACGCCCAGAACGGCATGCTGGCCAACGCCAACCTGCGCCTGGCCATCACCAATGCCATCGACCGCGACACCCTGGTGGACAACTACGTGATGGACGGCTCCCTGGCCACCTACACCGCCGTGCCCCCGCAGTTTGCCGCCAGCAGCACCACCGGCGAGGACTTCTCCGCCGATCAGGATATGTTTGCCGACTATGTGGGCTACGATCCCGACAAGGCCCTGGAATACTTTGATGCCGCCAAGGCTGAGCTGGGCGTGGATGAATTCACCTTCACCATGATCTACGGCAACAACGAAGGCGACGAAGTGGCCAAGGTTGCCCAGGCCATCAAGGAGGACGTGGAAGACGCCCTGCCTGGCCTGACCATCAACCTGCAGCCCATGACCAAGGCCGAGCGCCTGGACAAGATGCAGAACGACAACTACGACGTGGCGCTGACCCGCTGGGGCCCGGACTACGCCGATCCCATGACCTACCTGGGCATGTGGGTAACCAACAACTCCAACAACTACGGTTTCTGGAGCAACGCCGAATACGATCAGCTGATTGCTGACTGCACCACCGGCGCTTACATCACCGATTATGACGCCCGCTGGGACGCCATGTACAAGGCTGAAACCCTGGTGCTGCAGGAAGCCGTCATCGCGCCGCTGTACACCAAGGCCAACGCCAACCTGATCGCCGCGGGCGCCGAGGGCATCCAGTTCCATCCCGTGGCCCTGAACCGCGTGTACAAGGACGCCGCCATCAAATAACCGTCCCTGTAAAGCGCAAGGCTGTTTAAACAAGTCAGAGCGGTCTTTTGCCGGACCGCTCTGACTATTCCATTATTAAAGGAATGCTGATTTATGACCAAGTACGTACTGAAACGGATCGGGATGGCGCTGCTGACGCTGCTGATCATCACCTTCCTTTTGTTCCTGCTGGTGCGCATCATGCCGGGCAATCCCTTCCCGTCGGAGCGCATGAGTG
Source organism: Clostridia bacterium (assembly GCA_017469605.1). Taxonomy (GTDB): domain Bacteria; phylum Bacillota; class Clostridia; order Christensenellales; family Aristaeellaceae; genus SFMI01. The sequence continues at coordinate 4,321 of JAFUGB010000395.1, read as the reverse complement.
CCGAGCAGATCGCCAATAAGCGCGCCGAAATGGGCCTGGACGATCCCATCCTGACCCAGTTTGTCCGCTACATGGGCAATGTGCTCCGGGGCGACTTTGGCAAGGGCACCTCGCTGTACAACGGCGCGCCCATCAAAACCGTGCTGTCCACAGCCATATCCAATTCCTTCAGGATCGGCGGCATCGCCATCCTGCTGGGCACGCTGGTGGGCTTGCTGCTGGGCGTCACCGCCGCGCTGAACAAGGGAAAATTCCTGGATGGCTTCTGCACCGTGTTTTCCATCCTGGGCGTGTGCGTGCCCTCCTATGTGTTCCTGATCTTCCTACAGTACACATTTTCCTTTAAAATCCCCTTCTTTCCCTATTTCTTTGATCCCAGCCGCTTTGCCTTTTCGGCCATCATCCCGGCTGTTTCCCTGAGCCTGTTCACCATGTCCACCATTGCCCGGTTTACCCGGAACGAAATGGTGGAGGTGTTTGACAGCGATTACGTGCGCCTGGCCGAGGCCAAGGGCATGTACGGCCGGGGGCTGGTGATGAAGCATGTGCTGCGCAACGCCCTGATCCCCATCGTTACCGTGCTGGCGCCCCTGGTGGTGGACCTGCTTACCGGCGCGCTGGTGGTGGAAAAGATCTACGGCATCAACGGCATCGGCAAATTGATGGTGGACGCCATTGCCGGCGAGGGCATCGATTATAACTATGTGCTGGCGCTGGGCATCCTGTACTCGGCGCTGTACATTGGCATCATGCTGGTGGTGGACCTGCTCTATGGCGTGCTGGATCCCCGCATCCGCGTATCGGCCAAGGGAGAGGAGGCGTAAACCATGGCAAAGAAAAACGCGCAGCCCGCGGCGGCCGCCGCTTATGTGCCGGTGAAGGAGGATTTTGTGCTGCTCAGCCAGCGCGATATCCGCACCGACGCCAATTTTGCCTCCCAGAGCTACTGGAAGGGCGTGTTTACCCATTTTTTCAGGAACCGCCGCGCCGTGGTGGGCCTGGTCATCATTACGGTGATCATCCTGCTGGCCATCTTTGGCCCAATGATGAACGCCTTCGGTTACCGCGATATCGTGCAGTACCGCAACGAAAAAAACAAGCGCGTGGTGGCCAAGGGCATTTCGCCCCAGATCCCGGCGCTGCATAAACTGCTCACCGGGGAGGAATTGGAGGGCAATTTTTCGGAGTATACCTTCCTGTTTGGCACCGACGATTTGGGCCGCGACCTGTGGACCCGCACCTGGTACGGCGCCCGGGTATCGCTGCTCATCGCCTTTGTGACCATTATCATCGATATGATCATCGGCATGAGCTACGGCCTGATATCGGGCTACTTTGGCGGCATGGTGGATAACGTGATGCAGCGCTTTGTGGAAATCGCCAACTCGGTGCCCAGGCTGGTAATCGTATCGGTGCTGGCCATCTTTATGCCCAAGGGCATGGGGCTGGTGATCGTGGCGCTGCTGCTCACCGAATGGATCGGCATGAGCAAGATTGCCCGGGCCGAAATGCTCAAAATCAAGGAACAGGAATACGTGCTGGCCAGCCGCACCCTGGGCGCCCGCAGCAATCATATCATCTTTAAGGAGATCCTGCCCAACACCATCGGCCCCATCATCACCCAGGTGATGTTCTCCATCCCCACGGCCATATTTACCGAAGCCTTCCTGAGCTTCGTGGGCGTGGGCATCGTGCTGCCTCAGTGCTCGGTGGGCACGCTGATTGAGGACGGCTTCAACAATATTACCACGCTGCCCTATCAGATCCTGCCGCCCATCATTGTGCTGGCGCTGCTGATGCTGGGATTCAATTTTATCGGTGACGGCCTGCGCGAAGCGCTGGCGCCCAAGCTGGAAGATATGTGAGGAGGGCCGGACCATGAGCGAAGCAAACAAAACCATCCTCGATATCAAAAACCTGGACATCTCGTTTAAAACCAACGCCGGCACCGTGCACGCCATCCGGGGCGTGAACCTGGACCTGTGCCGGGGCGAAACGGTGGCCATTGTGGGCGAGAGCGGCTCGGGCAAGTCGGTGACCATGAAGGCCGCCATGGGACTGCTGGACAGCAACGCCACGGTGAACAGCGGCGAAATCCTGTATACCTACACCGATGAATCGGGCCGGGAGGTTACCGTGGATTTGCTCAAGCTGCCCAAAAAGCAGCTGCGGCAGAATTACAACGGCCAGCGCATTGCCATGGTGTTCCAGGACCCCATGACCAGCCTGGACCCCACCATGACCATCGGCAAGCAGATCATGGAGGGCATGTTCCTGCATAAGAACATGTCCAAGGACGCCGCCCATGCCCGGGCCATTGAGCTATTGCGGCTGGTGGGCATTCCCGATGCCGAAAAGCGGTTCAAAAACTACCCGCACCAGCTGTCGGGCGGCATGCGCCAGCGCGTGGTGATCGCCATTGCCCTCAGCGCCGATCCCGATATCCTGATCTGCGACGAGCCCACCACGGCGCTGGATGTGACCATCCAGGCCCGCATCCTGGAGCTCATCATGGACATCCAGAAAAAAATGGGCCTTTCGGTTATTTACATCACCCATGACCTGGGCGTGGTGGCCAAGGTGGCCGATTACGTGGACGTGATGTACGCCGGCAAAATCGTGGAGGTGGGCAATGTAAACGAAATTTTCTATGACCCCAAGCATCCCTATACCTGGGGCCTGCTTTCGGCCATGCCCGACCTGGATACCGACGACGACCGCCTGTATTCCATCCCCGGCAGCCCGCCCAACTTTTTGCATGAGCCAAAGGGCGATGCCTTTGCCGCCCGCAACCAGTTTGCCCTGGCCGTTGACGAGAAGGCCGATCCGCCCCTGTTCCAGGTGAGCCGGACGCACTTTGCCGCCACCTGGCTGCTGCACCCCGACGCCCCCAAGATTGAAATGCCCAAGGAACTGCAGGCCCGGTTGGCACGGGCCCGGAAAGAGGTGGAAAAATACTTATGAGCCAGCCTTTACTGAAGGTGGAAAACCTCAAGCAGTTTTTCCCCGTTTCCCGCAGCTATACCGTGAAGGCGGTAAACGGCGTTTCCTTTGAAATCTATCCCGGCGAAACCTACGGCCTGGTGGGCGAAAGCGGCTCGGGCAAAACCACCATTGGCCGCAGCGTGATCAGGCTTTACAATCCCACAGACGGCAAAATCACCTTTAACGGCCAGGATATCACCGGCAAAATGGACGGCAATACCCGGGAGATGCTGCGCAAGGAAATGCAGATGATCTTCCAGGACCCCATGGCCTCCCTGAACCCGCGCAAAAAGGTGGCCGATATCATCGGTGAGGGGCTGGATATCCATGGCCGATACCAGTCCCGCCAGGACCGGGCCGACCAGATCAGCGAAATGCTTAAAAAGGTGGGCCTGAGCCCTGAGCACGCCGCCCGCTATCCCCATCAGTTTTCGGGCGGCCAGCGCCAGCGCGTGGGCATCGCCCGGGCGCTGATCATGAATCCCAAGCTGATCATTGCCGATGAGTGCATTTCAGCCCTGGACGTGTCCATCCAGGCCCAGGTGGTCAACCTGATGAAGGATATCCAGGAGGAAACGGGCTGCGCCTACCTGTTCATCGCCCACGACCTTTCCATGGTCAAGTATATTTCGGACCGCATCGGCGTGCTGCACCTGGGCTATATGGTGGAGGCCGGCACTAAGGAGGAAATCTTTTCCAATCCGATCCATCCCTATACCAAATCGCTGCTTTCGGCCATTCCCCATCCCAATCCCGAGGTGGAAAAGCGCCGCAAGTCCATTACCTATGATTACCCTTCCAGCGGGATCGATTACGCCAAGGGCACCGAGCACACCGTGTCGGGAAGCCATACCGTGCTGGCCACCGACGCGGAGTTTGCCCGGTGGGTGAAGGGGTAAGCACGGCACGCGTATTTTATGCCGCCGGGCGGTGCGTAACCGCGCCCTTCTTATAGGCAAGCTTTTCGATCAAAGCAACGGTTTATGCTACGAGCCGCAAGGCGACGATTGCATTCCCTGTCTGACAGTACCCGCCGTTTTCGTTTCAACTCATACTTAAACCTGATGAAAGCAATACATCTGAAAGCACAAATTTGACAAGGAAGGGATACGAACGGGGGCGTTCTCTTTCGGAGCCCGAAAGAGAACCAGAAAGGGCTGCGTTTGTCGCCATAAAAGCAACTGCGGCAAAGAGAAGCAAGGACGCCTGCCACCGCTGCCGGGCAGCACGGCAAAGCCGTGCATGCTGTGCGCAAAGCGCACAGCGAAAACCCGCTGGACAGACCGGAAAATAAGTAAACTTATTTTCGGCTGGCCACCGGGTTTTCTTCTGCCCG
>JAFUGB010000036.1 GCA_017469605.1 Clostridia bacterium | reverse complement strand
CTGGATTCTTTTCTGGAGGGCATCCGGGAAGCCGCGCCGGAAGCTGAAATCCAGGAGATTCGTCTGTATGACTATACCTTCTCTGGCTGCAAAAGCTGCTTTGCCTGCCAGATGAAAAATCACCGGGCAGAACTGCAGTGCTTCCTGAAGGACGATCTGACGCAGCTTCTGAAGGACACGCGCAGCGCGGATGGGATCGTGTTTGCCAGTCCCATGTATTACTGCAATGTGTCCGCCCAGCTTCGCGCTTTCTGGGAGCGCCTGATGTATCCGGGCGCCTGCGATCATGTGATCCCCACGGCGCTGATCTGCACCGGCAACGCCAGTGAGGAACAGTTCAAACAATATATGGGCGTGCCGACCGACATCAATCTGATGTATTTGAAAGGATGCTTTCAGGCGGAGCCTAAATTGATCATTTCCGGGAACACCTACCAGTACAACGATCAAGACATCTACAACGATGCCTTCCGCGCTCCCGCGAAGGAGAAATGGCAGCACCATGAGGAACAGTTCCCCATCGACCTGCGGACGGCAAAGGACGCCGGTATTCGCATGGCAGAAAAGATCATGGAGGCAGGAAAATGAAGAAAATATATGCGCTGAACGCCAGCCCGCGCAAAGGGTGGAATTGTGATCAGATTCTGGACTGCTTTATTCAAGGGGTAAAGGAAACCTCAGGAGAAATCGAAATCGAAAAGGTGCAGCTTTATGATCTGGATTATAAGGGGTGCCGCAGCTGCTTTGCCTGTCAGTTGAAAAAAACGGAACAGGGACATTGCCTGTTCCGGGATGGGGCGACGGACCTGATCCGGGGCATCAAATCCGGCGACGGTCTGGTATTTGCCGCGCCCGTCTATTATTTTGACGTGCCTTCTCAGATGCGGGCGATCCTGGAGCGGCTTTTCTATCCGGGTGACGCGGACCATGAAATCCCCGTGACGGCGATCTACACCATGAACCAGCCGGAAGAAGTGGCGAATCGCGTTTTCAAAAAGCACCTGGATGATATCGCATTCTTTTTCCGCCAGGAATTCAAAACCGATCCGGAGCAATTATACGTTTACAATACGCTCCATTGGCGGCATCCAGAACGCTACAATTTTCCTATGGAGTGGTATGAGGAAAAGCTGAAAGTCCACGAAGCCCAGTTTCCAGCCGATCAAAACGCGGCCTATCAAGCCGGGATACGGTTTGCGCAGAAAATCGTTTCCAGACTATAACCAAAGCGCATCGGTTTTCAATGAAAATCGGTGCGCTTTGGTTTTTTTTACTTTTTCTTTTCGTGGGCTTCCTCCCGTGCCTTCTGCTCGGCAGCCAGGCGTTCCTTGGCCTGTTCCACGGTTTCGATTTTTCTTCCGGTTATATCCGCTAAAATCTGGCTTGTTACCTCCGACAAGGATCCGCCTCCTACAAAACGAATCGTGTCCGAAGTTTTGACCTTTTTGTCTTCACACTCAAGCATCCAACGCAGATGATAACAAATGCCTGCTATAACCGCCCTAAGCATATCTCTTTTGTGCGTATCAATCTTGATATTAAAAAACATACCGGCCGCGTTTGGATCATCGAAGGGACACCTCTTTCCGTGTAGCCAGGGTG
>JAFUGB010000394.1 GCA_017469605.1 Clostridia bacterium | reverse complement strand
TTTCGTTTCCTCCTGTATCCTTTTATTTTAATGCTTGGGCCATTCTCCGAATGCCCTCAGCCAGCGCAGCGTGGGGGCAGGCAAAGTTAAGCCGCATATATCCGTTTCCGTTTTCCTGGCCAAAGATCGTTCCGCTATTTAAAACCAGTTGGGCGGAACGCAGTTTTTTGTCCAGCGATTGGCTGTCGGGATCATACGCGCGCAGATCGATCCAGCACAGCGCCGTAGCTTCAACGGGGGTCAGCACGGCCTTGGGAAGCAGTTCACGCAGGCGATCAGACAAAAGCTGCCTGCTTTCGTCCAGATAGGAGAGCATGGTATCCAGCCAATCATCGCACAGCGTATAGGCGGCCTGCGTGGCGGGAAGGGCAAAGACATTGCCGCTTGTTATTCCCTGCATTTCCATATGATCGGCCAGTTTTTTCAGCAGCTCGCCGTTGAAGGAAACGGCGGTGGCCTGCTGTAAGCCGGGAATATTGAAGGTTTTGCTGGCCGCCGTCAGCATCAGCGTGCACTTTTCAGCGCCGGGCACCGAAAGCATGGAAACAAACCGCAAAGGCTGATATACAAAGTCCGCGTGGATTTCGTCGGAAACGATCATGGCGTGATGGGCATTGGCCAGTTCAACCAGGCGTGCCAGCTCTTCTTTCCGCCATGCGCGGGAAACCGGATTGTGCGGGTTGCAAAACAGGATTATGCGTACCCCGTTTTGAAGCGCTTTTTCCACGCCGTCAAAATCAATATCGTACCGGGCGTCAGGCTGTTTTAAAAGCGGAACATCCAGTATTTTCCGTCCGGACCTGTGCACTGCGTCGGAAAAGGGCGCGTACAAAGGCGTCATGATCAGAACGCTTTCACCGGGCTCGGTAAAGGTCAGCACCGCCTGCCGAAGGCCGGTTACAACGCATGGCAGCATAACGGTTTGCTCCGGCAGAACGGTAAGCTGGTGCCTGCGCTGCCAATAGCCGCAGAAGGCCGCCTGATCGTTCGCGTCCGCGCAGGGATAGCCGTAGCATGGATGATCGGCTCGTGCTTTCAGCGCCTCCACAATGGGATCGGCGCAGCGAAAATCCCAATCAGCCACCCACATGGCCAAATCACCGGGCTTGCAGTGAGACGGATCATCCCATTTAAGGCATCGGGTATGGGCGCGGTCAATTCCGGCGTCAAAAAACGCGCGGTCATAGTGCATATATTTCACTCCTTCCGGCAGCGGATGACCCAATAGCCGCCGCTTTTATCGATTACTTCCACAGACGAAAAAACAGTGGTGAGAAAACGGATCGCGGAAGGCGCGCCCTGCTGCTTGCGGATCACAAGATATAAGCATCCGTCGGGCTTCAGATGCGCGGCACTGTCCGAAAACATCTTGTAAATGATATCTTTTCCGGCTCGAATGGGCGGATTGGTAATGATACAGTCAAACAAACCGTCGATGTCCGCAAAACCGTCGCTTTGAATAAATTGGCCGCTGATTTTATATTTTCCGGCGTTTTCCCTGGCCAAAGCCACGGCGCGGCTGTTGATATCGGCAAAGGTCACGGTGCTTTCCGGATTCGTGAGCGCCGCGCAAATGCCCACCGGCCCCCATCCGCAACCCAAATCAAGGATATCGCCGCTGATGGCCTGGGGAAGCGCGGCCAGCAGGATGCGCGTACCGGCATCAAGCTCGCCCCGGGAAAACACGCCCGCGTCGCTCGTCAGGCACAGCGCGTGGCCGCGATAAGTAAACCGCGCCTCAGCCGGCCGGCTCTCGCTGGTTGGGGTTTCTGAATAGTAATGATCGTTTTTCATGCGATATCATTCTCCTGATACGGCTTCCAGCAGGGATTGAATTTCGTCGGCGGTCAGGTCGCGGTATTCCCCTGGCGCCAATGATGCATCCAGCGGAAGCGGTCCGATGCTGAGCCGTTTTAATCCGGTCACGGGATGGCCCAGAGCCGCGAACATACGACGCACCTGATGAAACTTGCCTTCCTGTACCCATACCTTTGCCGTGGATTTTTGAAGGTCTGTTTCCAGGATTTCAAGCCGTGCGGGCAGCGCGGTGAAATCCGAGAGTGCGATCCCGCGCTCAAAAGCCGCAATATCCTTGGCCTGCAGCGCTCCTTCCACTTCGGCCTGATAGCATTTCCATACATGCCGTTTGGGGGAAAGCAGCATATGGGCCAGCGTTCCGTCTGTCGTAAGGAGAAGCAAGCCCTCGGTATCCTTGTCCAAGCGCCCCACCGGCATGCATCCGCAGCTTGCGTACACAGGCGGCAGCAGGTCAAGCACGGTGGGCTGTTTTGCGTCCCGCGCCGCAGTCAGTACACCGCGGGGCTTGTTGAGCATCACATGGCGCACTGTGCGGGCATCCAGCACGGCGCCGTCCAGCGCAATGATATCGCCCTGATCAACGCGATAATCAGCGGTTCTGACGGGCTGCCCGTTTACGCCAATGCGTCCCGTTTTAACCAGGCCGCGCACATGGCTGCGCGACCCCAGCGCGAGCGTCGTTAAAAGCTTGTCCAATCGCATGGATACATCAGCTGCCGTACTGATCATAGTGCATCACCACCGCCGCGTTTCTTGCCTTTCTGTATAGGATCGCCGGAAGGTAAAACGCCAGGAGCGCGGCCGCTGCTCCGGCAAAGACAGGGGGATCCAGGATGATTCCCGCGCTCAGCGCGAGCTGCACTGCCATAGCCGCCTGGGAAACCCCTTGAAATCCCCAAATCAGAACCAAGGAAAAGGCCATCAAAGGCGGCATCAAAATCAAAAAATGAATGGTGCGACGAAAACGAGATTTGAGTAAAGTCGTTCCTATTGGATAATAAAAATTTTGTGTTAATTCCTAACATGCGTTGCTGTTTTCTCATCAAAGGGTTCTCCTTCAAAGGCTTCTTTCAAGATACTATGCCGCATGGCTTTCGCTTGCTCCAAGGCGGCGT
>JAFUGB010000393.1 GCA_017469605.1 Clostridia bacterium | reverse complement strand
CCCCAAATCAGAACCAAGGAAAAGGCCATCAAAGGCGGCGTCAAAATCAAAAAATGTATCAGCGCGTTACGGGAAAGATCCTTTTTGGCCTTTTTCCGGACGCGCCGGGCTTTTTCCAACGCGGATAAAGCGTTTTGACCCTTTTCCATTTGAAAATCATAGCAAACGCCCCTGTGCCAGCCATATACAAACAGAAGCAGCGCTGCAATGAAGGCTGTTAATACAACGGCCATGCCGAGCGTCTGGATCGGAACAGCGGCGCTGAACGCTGAAAAAACCTTTCCCACCCGCGCCAGAGTGTTGCCGGCGCGGGAAGCCTCATAGATAAATACATGCAGGTAAATTTCATAGGCGCAGGCCCCAAACGGCAAGCCCCACAGGCCGCCCAACAGCATGCGGATGATTCCCGCCGTGACAAGCTGCGGGTAGGGGGCGGCAAAAACCGGCCGACCATCATCGCGGACATATTCCAGGAGCGCAGCCGCCGTTTTGAAGCGAAGGGGATAAATCAGAAAAACATATATGGAAACACAGATCAATGATTTAATTGGAAAGGAGAGGGAAAGCTTTTGAACCCAGAAGGGGAAAAGGGCGATACCGCGCGCGGCAATATGGACAATCAGCAAAAGAAACGCCCGGGGCCAATGTTCGGTCAGCCCTTTGAACGCCGCGGCATGCACACGCATCAAGCTTTCCTTCCTTTCATTAAAATTGCAAAACAATTATATCCGATTATAGCGCAAATTGCAACGCTGTATCCGCACTCCAAACAACAGTCCAGCGGAGAAATTAACAACAAATTGACATTTTCCCCTTGCGTGTTTATCATCTGTATCGTAAAATATTACCATGAGTACTTTTTCTCTGATTTTGCGCCAGACGGCCGACAGCCTGAGGCGCAGCGGAATTTCCGGAAGGATCCTGATCGGCTTGTCGGGAGGCGCCGATTCGGTGGCGCTGCTCCGCATCCTGCACGCGCTTCGCGCACAGGAAGGAACAGATATTTCCGCGGTTCATGTGAATCACGGCCTGCGTGATGCCGCCGATCGGGAAGAAATATTTTGCGAAAGTCTGTGCGCTGCCCTGAACGTTCCTTTTATCGTGAAGCACGTACATGTGGCATCCCGCGGAAGCATTGAGGAGGCGGCGCGGGAAGCACGGTATCACGCCTTTCATGAAGCGATGAATGCGCTTGGCGCCGGCACGCTCGCCCTGGCGCACCACGCGGATGATCAGGCCGAAACCCTGCTGCTCCATCTGTTTTACGGCGCCGGCGCCGACGGCTTGGGTGGGATGGCGGAATACAGGGAAAATGTATGGCGTCCGTTCCTTTCCCAGCGACGGGAGACACTGAAGGAAGCCCTTCTGGAGTTGGGCCAATCCTGGTGTGAGGATGAAAGCAACGCCGATACGGCGTTTACCCGAAATTACCTGCGGGCCAATGTGCTGCCCGCCATTGAAAATCGTTTTCCCCAGGCCGTCCTGTCGGCGGCGCGAGCCGCGGAGATCCTGCGGGAAGAAAACAGCTTTATTGCCGGACAGTGCAGCCTGTGGCTGAAAGCCAACGCATCCAATGGGAAATGGCCCTTTATTCTGGCCGCCCCGCTGGAAAAAGAACATGTCGCGCTGCAGCGCAGGATCCTGCGCTGCTTTGCGGCCCGGCAGGGAATTCAGCTTGCGTTTTCCCATGTTGAAGCGCTGCGGCAGCTCCTTGCCGCGCCTGCCGGAGCGGTCTGCAATCTGCCTGATGGCTGGCACGCGCTGCGGACGAATGAAAGGCTCCATTTTTTAAATCCGGACACGTCCGACCCAAGACAGCAATACGCTGCCGAACAGCTGACCGTTTCCCGGAAGAAGCAAGGCATGGGGGATGGCAGGCTCACCCAGGCCATTCCCTGTGCGCTGTTTGCAAGCGCTGTGCTGCGAACACGCCTTCCGGGTGACTGGATCATTCCGTTTGGCATGGAAGGCCGAATGAAATTGAAGAATTTTATGATCGATCGCAAAATCGACCGGCCTTTCCGGGCGGATTGGCCCTTGCTGTGCATTGGCGGCGAAGTCCTTTGGGTGATTGGCGTGGGCGTCTCTGAGCATCTGCGGATCAATGAAAGCGACCGGGCGGTCTATGTAACATTTTCGGGTGCTTTGCCCGATGATATATCATACGATGGATAAGGAGGAGAGCGCATATGGAACATGAATTCAAGCAGTATCAGGATCTGGAACGCGTTCTGGTCACCAAAGAGGAAATCGATCAAAAAGTAAAAGAGCTTGGGAAAAGAATAAACGAGGATTACCAGGGAAAATCCCCCATTGTGGTTTGCATCCTGAAGGGCGCCGTAGTATTCTTTGCTGATTTGATCCGGCAGCTGGATTTGCCGCTGGACATTGACTTTATGGCGATTTCCAGCTATGGCAGCAGCACGAAAAGCACCGGCGTGGTAAAGCTTGTAAAGGATCTGGACCGGGATGTGTACGGCCGCGATGTGCTGGTGGTGGAGGATATCGTGGACAGCGGCATGACCCTTTCCTACATCAAAAAGGAATTGCTACAGCGCGGCGCTTCCAGCGTGCGTATCGCCACGCTGCTGGATAAGCCTGCCAGAAGAAGGGTAGAATTGGAAGTGGAATATTCCTGCTTCAATATCCCCGATGCCTTTGTGGTAGGCTACGGCCTTGACTACGACGAAAAATATAGGAATTTACCCGACGTAGGCATTCTCCATCCGAGAATTTACACAAAAT
>JAFUGB010000392.1 GCA_017469605.1 Clostridia bacterium | reverse complement strand
TGCCATGTTCACCGTGGCAACGGTGGCTACGATCACGCACCATACGGAATCCAGGAAGGGCGTCTGCACCAGCAGCAGCGCCGGACGGTAGGCGTAGAAGAAGGGGATCACAAAGCCCGCCAGGCCCAGCATGAAGGCCAGCAAACCGGTTTTGCCCGCGCTACCCTTGGCAATACCCGAGGCGGCGTAGGCCGACATGGCCACGGGCGGCGTGATGAAGGACATGATGGCGAAGTAAAACACACACAGGTGCGCCGCCAGCAGCGGGATACCGGCCTGGATCAGCGCGGGCGCGCCGATGGACGCCGCGATGATGTAGGCCGCCGTGGAGGGCAGGCCCATGCCCATGATGATGCAGGCGTTCATGATCATCAGCAGCATGGCAAACAGGTTGCCGCCGGAAAGGCGGAACACGATGGTGGTGAACTTGACGCCGATACCGGTCATGCTCACAATGCCGATCACCACGCCGGCGCAGGCGCAGGCGATGGCCACGGGCACGGTGGTTTTGGCGGCGCTGATCAGCGCTTCAGCGATCTCCTTGATGGGCAGTCGCTTTTCCTTGCGCAGGGTGTTGACCAGGCCGATGGCCAGCAGGCAGGCCATGGCGTAGATGGCCGAGGTATTGGGGCTGAGGCCAAAGCCCAGCAGCGCCACGATCAGCACCACGATGGGGATGGCGTGATACCAGCCGGCCTTCAGCACTTCCTTTACCACGGGCAGGCGGCTGGCTTCCTCGCTGTCCAGGCCCTTCTTGCAGGCCTGCAGGTACACCGCGATGCCCAGGCTGAGATAGTACAGCAGGCCGGGGACGATTGCGGCGATGATAATGGTGGAGTAGGGAATGCCGGTCAGGTCGGCCATGACGAAGGCGGCGGCGCCCATGACCGGGGGCAGGATCTGGCCGCCGGTGGAGGCCACGGCTTCCACAGCGCCGGCAAACTCGGCACTGTAGCCCACCTTCTTCATCAGCGGAATGGTGAAGGTGCCGGTGGTGACCACGTTGGCCACAGCCGAGCCGTTGATGGAGCCCATCAGGGCGGAGGAAACCACGCTGGCCTCGGCGGGGCCGCCGCGCATGCGGCCGGTCAAGGCGTAGGCGATATCGATGAAGAACTGGCCCGCGCCGAAGGAATTGAGCAATTCGCCAAAGATAATGTACAGGGCCACGAAGGAAGCGCTGGCGCCGATGCAGCTGCCAAAGATCGATTCACTGGTCCAGGCCACGTAATCGGTGATCTTTTTGACGGAATAGCCCTTGTGGGCGATGATCTCCGGCATGGAGCGGCCAAAGTAGGCGTAGGCCAGGAAAATCAGCGACACGATGGTGAGCGCCGGGCCCACCGAGCGCCAGCCGACGTACAGGATGGTGACGATCAGGAGGATGCCGAACACCATATCGGTCTGGCTGATGCCGCGCACGCCGCGCTGGGACAGGGCGGACAGCGTATTTCCCTTGATGAAATATACAGCCAAAACACAGGCCAGCAGGAACAGCGCGCCGTTGACGATGGTGCGCCAGGCTGATTTTTTGATCAGCTTGTCCATGTTGCCCAGGAAGTACACCAGCAGGATGGCCATGACGTGGATGACGCG
>JAFUGB010000391.1 GCA_017469605.1 Clostridia bacterium | reverse complement strand
CACACGTTTGAGAGCAAGCTGTTCACATTCAATATTCTCGATCGTGTCCGCGGCGGCGACGCCTTTGCCTCCGGCCTCATCTATGCCATGATGCACAGCTACAAGCCCATGGATATGCTGAACTTCGCCGTGGCCTCCTCGGTGATCAAGCACACCATCCACGGCGATGCCAACATCACCGACAGCGCCGCCACCATTCGGAATTTAATGAATATGAATTACGATATCAAGCGGTAAAAATACACAAATTCTTTGAAGATAAATCATATCGATGAGCTGTACGCCACATTCGATAATTCATAATAATCCTTCAAGTGAAAGAATATGAGGATTGATTTTCAGCTTAATATAAACGCCCACGAAGCAAGTATACGGTTGAATAATGATTTTAAAATAGTTCTTGTTGCCACGAGCAAACTTGTGACCAAAAGTAAACCCCTCATGCCATATACAATAAAAAAACCTTTCGTTTTTATCTGTTGACTGAAAAAATTTCCCGTGATATTGACAGTAAATCACGGGAAATTCTTTCAGCCGAGGCACCAGGGGCGTCCGATTGGTTTTTCATATTTTGTTCTGATTCGTATAGAGCGTAATGGTTTGTCCGCGATCCTCAATTTGCTATGTACTATGACACGATCAATATGAGCCGCTGATCGGAAGCTATGTATCTTTTCTATTCAACAGCTTTTCATACATGGTCCGATTGTATACTACTTTTTCAATATTTATGATACGATTGGAAAAAACATATCATCTTTCTTGTGGGTAATATGCAACGGCTTTTGCCAAGAGGCGCGCTGTGCGATAGCCATAGGTCGCCGTCACGTTCACTGTGCTGTCGTCACGCAGCTCATAATCCGCGCCCGATTCGATGATGCCATTGGGATGCCCTGTACGCAGCCGATCAGGCTTGCGGTCACGCCGGCTCACGATGTCCACCAACGTGCCTGGTATGGCTGCCGCAGCAGCAGTGCACATGGCGCCAGTCATGGCATAGGTTGGATGCGTTTTTTGCATGGACATCATCCGGCTGCACAGATCGATCTGTTCGGCAGTGATCGTTTGCCCGTTTGATGTGGAATAATCCTGAGGAGGGGATACAATGGTCAGTTTCGGAACGCCGGGTGTTTTCCAGGCGGACTCCTGATAGTTTTCCACAAACCCAAGCCGCTGGGCCGCAATGCCGCGAATGCATTCCAACCGGGCCAATAGGTCAGCGTCATTGACAATGTTGGCGGGAATCTCTGTGCCTTTCATGCCGATTTCCTCCGCGAGCACAAAGACCAGCGGATTGGTTGCGTCCACAAAGGAGGCGCGTATGGTCCCAAGGCCGGGAACGTCCAGCGTATCCACAGCATTGCCAGTGGGCAGCAGCGCGGAGCACACCGTTCCACCAGGATTGGTAACCAGGATTTTTACCGGCGCGGCAGTGCCGGGCACGCCAGCGATGGAAAAATCCCCTTCATAGTTGACGATGCCTTGGGGAGTGGAAATGGCCTCCACCATGATTTTTTGCGTATTTGTATTAAAAATGCGCACAACAGTCTGTGTATCCGATGCCTGAACCAGCCCACTTTCAATGGCAAAAGGGCCAACGCCAGAAGAAATATTGCCGCAGTTTCCCGCGTAAGATACCAGCGCCTTGTCCACCGATACCTGGGCAAAGGTATAATCCACATCTGCGTCCTCCCGAGCGGAAGGTGCCAGGATGGCCACCTTGCTCGTTACGCTGGTAGCGCCGCCTAAACCATCAATCTGGCGCGCGTCCGGGCTTCCCATCACGCGCAAAAGCAACCGGTCCCGCTCTTCGCCCGCCGGCGGCAAATCCTTTTCCAAAAAGTACAAGCCCTTGCTTGTTCCACCACGGATGATCATACAGGGAATTTTACGAAGCATTATTGCCACCTCCTCTATAGCACTCTTCCATACTATAATACTGCAAATAAATACATAGTTCAAATTCATAGTTCTTATATTTACAATTCAAATAATGAATGATATGATATTGGTGTGACCCGAGAGCTACAAACGATAAAAAGGAGAGAAGCGGCATGGAATTCAGGGAAATGCAGTACATCATCACCATTGAAAAGTATATGAATATCTCCCGTGCAGCAGATGCGCTGTACATATCCCAGCCAACGCTCAGCAAATGCCTGCAGAAGGTGGAGAATGAAATCGGCCAGCCGCTTTTCAAGCGCGTAGGCAAGCGGCTGATGATCACCTATGCCGGGGAGGTATTCATCAACAAAGCGCGCAATATCCTGGAAATGGAAAAGGCCATGAATCAGGAGCTTTCAGAAATCATGGAAAACGGACGGGGCGTGCTGAATGTGGCATTTCCCGTCATGCGTGCCAGCTATATGTTGCCGGAAATCCTGCCCGCCTTCCGCGAGCGATATCCAAACGTAAGGCTTAAGCTAATGGAAGGCCATTCCTACTTGCTGGACGAAGCGCTGCTAAAAGGCAGCGTGGATATCGCTTTCTATAACTTGAGCAAAGAGAATCCAAATCTGAAATACGATGTGATTACAACAGAAGAACTGATCCTGGTCGCAGCACCTGATGCCGCCATTAAGAGCAAGGCGGTCAAATTGCCGGAATGTCACTATCCCTATGTGTCCATTCGGGAAATCGCCAATGAGCCTTTTATCTTGACCAATAAAATGCAGCGCACCCGCCAGCTGATCGACAGCGTACTGCTGCGGGATGATGTGGAGCTGACCAATACGATCGAGATCACAAATATCATGGCCGGTATCCAGCTGGCGGCCAAAGGATATGGCTATACACTTACCTCAGAAAGCCATATTCGTCATCTCGATCTGCCGGAAAACACCAATTTCTTTTCCATCACTGTGCCAAGCATTACATCGGATTTTGTGGCGGCCACACGTCGGAACACCTATCGTTCGGAATTCATGCAGGCTTTTATCGATATCGTTCGAGAGAAGTACTGACATCGTTTCTTGATAAAAGCAGAGATTTGACAAGAGCATAATCATTTTGGCAAGCGGCATCCACAGCCTGAGAAAAACGCAGTCCTGGACAGTTTATGCCGCGGGACTGCTTTTTTCCCGGGCCTATGACGCCTGCAATGCTTTTTATCCTGTGCCCGAAACCAGGGTAAGCAGGGAAAGGCTAACGATCATGCTTCGCTCTTCTTTTT
>JAFUGB010000390.1 GCA_017469605.1 Clostridia bacterium | reverse complement strand
TGATCATACTTGGATTTATGCCAGAGACGCTTGATATCGGCCTTCAGGTCCACATCGCCGTCCGTGGCCCGGGATCCGATCTTATACGTGCCGTTGGCGGGCAGTACGGCATCCTGGGGGAGCGTCAGGCATTCCTCGCCCTTGGTGGAAAAGATGATCCATCCGCCCAGCACAATGGGCGTGCTTCCGCTGTTGCGGAGCGTCAGCAGATCATTGCTCCCATCGATGGAGGCGCGCAGGAAAGGGCTGTAGTCGGGCACGTCCCATTGGATGGCCGCGGCGTCAGCCTGACCGTGGCGCAGCGTAAATTCAACGCCCCATTGGTAATCCTGGGTCACATACAGCGCCGCCCCGGCCTTCCCATAGCGCTTGAGGATGGAGGAAGCCGGAGTATCGGGCTCCTGGGCGGTGGAGGTGCTGATCAGCGCCGCCCCGGGCAGCACGGCCTCCACAAATCGCTGGCTGCTGGCGGTATTGTCACCGTGAAAGGGCACCTTGAGCAGGTCGGCATGGCGGAAGGCGCCATCCTCCAGCAGCTCGTATTCCTCGTCCAGCTTCATATCGCCGGTGAACAACAGCGTGCCATGGTCGGTATCCACGTAAAAAACCAGGGAATTATTGTTTTCGTTTTCGGTGTTGCGGGACAGCGGGCCGATAACGCGCAATTCTGCACCTTCCCCCAGGGGCAGGGCATCGCCGGCGTGCAGATAGCGCACCGTTTCGCCGCGCTGGGCCGCCGCCAATTCCATGGGATGCCCGCCTGCCGGGATATCGTAATAGATGGCCGCGGCGTACCAGGCATCCACCGGCATATCGCTCAGCGCCAGCGCCATCAGCCCGCCGTAATGGTCCTTGTCGCAGTGGCTGAGGAACACGCCGTTCAGCCGGTTTACGCCATATTGGGACATGGCCTCGCGCAGCCGGTTGAAGGTGTAATCGTATCCGCTGTCGATCAGGTAGGCATGCTCCCCAACCAGCAGCAGCAGGCAGTCGCCCTTGCCCACGTTGAGGGCAATGAGACGGACGTCTGTCCCTGCCTCGGCAGGAGCGGCACAGCCGGTGATGGCAACGCATGAAAGAATCAATAAAATGGCCAAAAACTGTCGCATGGTTTTCCTCCGTTACGGAGTATTATCGGCAGCGGCCCCGGTTTTATCCGCCGGGCGTCCGCTTGTCCTTTTCAGGGGATCGTGCTACAATAAACACAAAACAAAGCGAAAGGAAAATCTTAATGCAGGACGAAATGATGCGCTTGGCGCTGGAGGAAGCGGCCCAAAGCGGGGGCGATGTGCCGGTGGGCGCCGTGGTGGCGCTTGACGGACAGGTGATCGCCGCCGCGCACAACGAGCGCGAGGCGGCAAACGATCCCTTTGCCCACGCTGAAATGCTGGCGATGCGGAAAGCCTGCCAAAAGCTTGGCACCCGCAGGCTTGGCGACTGCACGTTGTACGTAACGCTGGAGCCCTGTCCCATGTGCGCCGGCGCGCTGGTGATGGCCGGAATGGGAAAATGCGTCTTCGGCGCTTATGATCCCCGCCAGGGCTGCTGTGGCAGCGTGTACGACCTGCCCCACGATCCGGCCTTTTTCCACAGGGTACCCTGCGTGGGCGGCGTCATGGAGCAGGAGTGCGCCGGGCTGCTGCAGGAATTCTTCCGGGAAAGACGGAAGTAAAATCAAAAGATATTATAATGGAAACAATATGAAAAAGCAAATAAATATGTGACCAATCTGTAACATTTTGAAAAAAACCTGAAAACACTTGCGGGAAGCGAACGATTGTGCCATAATAAACGCAGTTTAATGGGGAAACCATTATGAAAGGAAGAGGAAACAAAAATGCTCAAAAGGATGATTGCTGTTGGCCTGGCGGTTATGCTGCTGTGCGGCGCGGCGCTGGCTGAAACGCTGGCGGCTGATACTGTGCTGCTGACCGTGGCCGATAAATCCTATACCGCCATGGATGTGGACAGCATGGCCTATATGCTGTATACCCAGGGCTATGCGGAAGCTTATCCGGATTATGATACCGCCGTGGAAAACCTGATCCAGGAGGCCGTGCTGGAGGATTACCTGGAGAAGAACGGCTATCTGGACTTCAGCGAGGAAGAGGCGGCCGCCTTCCGGAATGAAGCCCAGGTCACCTGGGACGGGTATCTGGATAACTATGTGCAGTATTACCTGACTGAGGACACCGACGAAGCCAAGGCCGAGCTTCGCCAGCAGGCCGAGCAGTTTTATATCAGCCAGGGAGCCACGCTGGAAGCCGTCGTCGATAACCTGCGCTTCAAGGCGGCCGTGGAAAAAATGGAGACCGCCCTGCTGGACGGCTATGCGCCCACCGAGGAGGAAATCAGCCAGGTCTTTGAAACCTACGGCGCCCAGTACAAGGCCCAGTATGAAAATAACGTGAGCCTGTACGAGTTCTATACCCAGTATTACGGCTATGAAAGCTGGTATGTGCCTGAGGGGTACCGCGCCGTGCTGCACATCCTGCTGGATGTGGATGATGACTTGCTGGGCGCGTATACCGACGCTCAGGCCGCGCTGGAGGAAGCCGAAAGCGATGAAAACGTGGACGAGGCCGCTGTGGCCGCCGCCCGCGAAGCTGCCCAGGCCACTTTTGACGCCGTTATTGCTTCCCGGCAGGAAGTGATCGATGAGATTTATGATCGGCTGGACAAGGGCGAAAGCTTCCAGGATCTGATTGCCGAGTACGGCACTGATCCCGGTATGAAGGACGCGCAGTATCTGGCGGAGGGCTATAAGGTGCACGCCGAAAGCATGATCTATGATACCGCCTTCACCGCCGGCGCTTTCCAGGAACGCATGCAGAAGCCCGGGGACGTGTCCGATCCTGTGGTGGGCAGCTTTGGCATCCATATTCTGTACTATCTGGCTGATGTGCCTGGCGGCCTGATCATGACCGACAGCATCCATGATGAGATCGCCCAAACCCTGGTTTCCCAGAAACTGAACAGCGCGTATGCCGAAACCTACGAGGCTTGGAAGGATACCCTGGAAATCAATCGGGATGATGCGCTGATTGCCCAGATGAAGGCTGAGGCCGAAGCGCAGATGGCCGAAGCCGAGCAGGCCCAGGAGACCGCGGAAACGGCGCCGAGCGTCGAAAACGAGCAAAATAACGGACAAACCCAGGAAAATAATCCTTGACAACGCGCGGGCGGACTGCTATAATAATTTGTACGTTAAGCAGGAGCCGCCCGCTCCTCACCCTGCGAATTCCGTTTCGCCCGGTGCAGGCAACCGAATGCAGCAATATGTATGTCGGCGGGTGGTTTCATCCGCCGGCTTTTCATTTTCAGAAAACCGGAACCATGATGGAGGTGCGTCCACATAGCCGCTGAACTGTTGATCAATGAAGAAATCCGTGACCGTGAAGTACGCCTGATCGGCGCTGATGGCGCGCAGCTGGGCGTGCTGCCCATTGCCCGTGCACTTGAACTGGCTGAGGAGGCCGAGCTTGACCTGGTCAAAATCGTGCCCAATGCCCAGCCTCCCGTGTGCAAGCTGATGGACTACGACAAGCACCGCTATGAGCAGTCCAAGCGTGAACGCGAGATGCGCAAGAACCAGAAGACCATTTCGGTAAAAGAGGTGCAGCTTTCCGCCACCATTGAGGAAAACGATGTGCAGACCAAGGCCAAGAACGCCATCAAGTTCCTGCAGGGCGGCGATAAAGTAAAGGTCAGCATCCGCTTCCGCGGACGCCAGATCACCCACAGCGAAATTGGCCTGAAGGTGATGCAGGATTTCATTGATCGCACGAAAGATGTTGCCGTGGTCGAAAAGCGCCCCGCGCTGGACGGCCGCCACATGATCATGATCCTGGGCCCCAAGGCGGATAAACCTGTGAAGGCGACGAAGCCCGCGAAACCCGCGGAAGGCACCGACGCCTGAATCACATCCGGAAGGAGGAAACCCCATGCCTAAGCAAAAGACCCATCGCGGCGCAGCCAAGCGCTTTTCTTTGACCAAGACTGGCAAGGTCAAGCATAAGAGCATGAACTGCAACCACATCCTGAACAAGAAGACCACCAAGCGCATCCGTCATATGCGCAAGGGCGGCGTGCTGCAGAACAAGGCCGAAGCGGCCACCATCCGCACGCTGATCCCGTACAAATAAGCCCATTTCCGGCAAGGAGGATTAACCAATGGCACGTATTAAGAGGGCTGTTACCGCCCATAAAAAGCGCCGCAAGGTGTTCAAGCTGGCGAAGGGCTACTTTGGCGCGAAGTCCAAGCAGTATCGCACTGCCAGCGAACAGGTGCGCCGCTCCCTGCGCTACGCCTATACCGGCCGTAAACTGCGCAAGCGTGAGTTCCGCAGCCTGTGGATCACCCGCATCAACGCCGCCGCTCACCTGAACGGCATGAACTATTCCACCCTGATCAACGGCCTGAAGAAGAAGGGCGTTGAGGTCAACCGCAAGATGCTGGCCGACCTGGCTGTCAACGACGCGGAAGCTTTCGCGCAGCTGGCTGCCATCGCCAAGGAAGCGTAAGGCGTATGCTTGCAAGCCCCCGTTTTCGCGGGGCTTGTTTTTTTGCCGGGGAAAGGGAGAAAAAACGTGAAGAGAATCATAAGCTGTTTCGTATGCCTGTGCGTGCTGCTTTCCGCCGTTTCCGCGCTGGCCGATCAGAAGGTGTACCGCGTGGGGGAGGGGACGCCCTTTGCCGAAGGCACGGAAACCTTTGACCTGTACGTGTGCCCGCTGCTGGGGGCGGACAGCATGCTGCTTACCTGCGGCGGGCAGAACATGCTGGTGGATATGGGGAAGGCCAATGATTATGAAATCATCCGGGGCGTGCTGGAGGATCAGGGGATCGACCACATCGATATTGCCTTCAACACCCATCCGCATACCGATCACCTGGGCTCCATGATCCAGATCCTGCGGGATTATTCCGTGGGGCAGTTCATGACGGGATTCGACGATGACTATACCGCCGATGAGGTGGTGCAGCGCAGTACGGTAAAGGCCGTGCGCGCGGCGGGCGTGCCGGTGGTCCGGATTGAGGACGGCGATACCTTTACCCTGGGCGGCGCCAGAATGACCGTGATCCGCCAGACCAAATATATGTACACCGTGCCCAATCCCAACCCCTTCAGCGCCATGCTGATGGTGGAGTACGGCGATTGCCGCCTGCTGCTTTGCGCCGATGTGGTGCAAAACGCCCAGCTGTACATTGCCCAGACGCATGATTTGAAGGCTGATATCATCAAATGGCCCCACCATGGGCTGAACAAGGTCTACCGGGAGTTCATGGAAAACGCCGATCCCGCGTATGCCTTTATTACCCATGGGTACATGAATACCATGGAGGCCCAGGCGCAATTAAATCAATATGGCATTCCCCACGATTTTGCCACCTGGGGCGTGATCCACCTGTCCGCCAACGGCGAATACTGGCTGGTGGATCAGCAGCTCAATGAACTGGG
>JAFUGB010000389.1 GCA_017469605.1 Clostridia bacterium | reverse complement strand
GATGCCGCGCTGTGGCAGGTATTGACCGACTGCCGCCTGGCGGACTTCCTGCGCGGCGAGCAGGGGCTTGATACCCCGCTGCTTGAAAACGCCGGCAACCTGTCCGGCGGGCAGAAGCAGCGCCTGGCGCTGGCCCGGGCCATCCTGCACAACAGCGCAATTTACATATTTGATGAAGCCACCAGCAATATCGACATGGAAAGCGAAGAAACCATCCTTTCCCTGATTCACCGGCTGACCAAGGAAAAAACGGTGATCATGATTTCCCACAGGCTGGCCAATCTGGCCCAGGCCGATACCATCTATGTGATGGAAAACGGCAGCGTGGCTGAATCGGGCAGCCATGCGCAGCTGCTGAAGCAAAACGGCGTATATGCCGGGCTATGGCAAACCCAGCAGGCGCTGGAACAATTTGGGCTGAGGAAGGAGGCGTAACCCATGAAAAAGCGTTCAAAAGCAGGCACATTGCTTAAAATGCTGGGACTGGTGCGGCCGTTGGCCGGCTTTATGGCGCTGGCCGTTACAGCGGGCACGCTGGGCTACCTGGCAGTACAGTTCATTCCCGTATTGGGCGGTTATGCCATCCTGCACAGCTTGGGCTATGCCACGCCCCTGTCCGTTTCGGCCATCTGGACCTGCCTGGTCCTGTTTGCGCTGCTGCGCGCCGTGCTGCGCTATACCGAGCAGCGTACCAACCACTACATCGCCTTTACCCTGCTGGCCATTGTCCGCGACCGGGTTTTCCAGGCGCTGCGCAGGCTGTGCCCTGCCAAGCTGGAAGGGCGGGACAAGGGCGACCTGATTTCGCTGATCACATCGGACGTGGAGCTGCTGGAGGTATTTTACGCCCATACCATTTCCCCCATCTGCATCGCCGTGCTGGCGGAAGCGGTCATGTGCCTGTTCATTGGCAGCTTCCATCCGCGGCTGGGGCTGCTGGCGCTGGCCGCCTTCCTGTGCGTGGGCATTGCGGTGCCGCTGATCATTTCCAGGATCAGCGGCGATACCGGCGACCAACTGCGGAGCCAGTCCGGCGCGCTGGCCGCCTATGTGCTGGAGAACATCCGCGGTGTGGACGAAACCATCCAATACGGCAACGGCGCCCAGCGGCTGGCAGGCATGAACCAGCGAACCGCCGCGCTTTCCCGGCAACAGGATAAAATGAACAGGCTTGCCGGCTTGAACCTGGCCATCGCCAATACGGCCATCCTGATTTTTGACGTGCTGATGGTGATCGCCGCCGCCCGGCTGTACCGCACGGGCGCTGTGGGCTTTGATGGCTTTCTGATCCCGGTATTGGCGCTGATGTCCTCCTTTGGTCCCGTTTCGGCGCTGGCGGGGCTGGGCACCACCCTGCAGAACACCATCGCCTCGGGCGGCCGGGTGCTGGATATCCTGCAGGAAGTTCCCGAGACCGAGGAAATCACAGGGCAGCCCGAAATTGATTTTCACGGCGCGGCCTGCGATCATGTTACCTTCGCCTATGACGGAGAAACCGTGCTGCGGGACTTCTCCATGAAATTTCCGGAAAACCGCATTGTGGGCATCACCGGCAAGAGCGGCAGCGGAAAATCCACCCTGCTGAAGCTGCTGATGCGCTTTTGGAAAACCGGGCAGGGCCGCATCACGCTGTCCGATACGGATATTGAGCACATCAACACCGCCAATCTGCGGCGCATGGAAAGCTATATGACCCAGGAAACTCAGCTGTTTCAGGATACTATCGCGGAAAACATCCGCATCGCCAAGCTGGACGCCACCCGGCAGGAAATTGAGGAAGCCTGCAAGAAGGCCGCCATTCATGATTTCATTCTGTCGCTGCCCCAGGGATATGAAACCAGCGTGGGCGAGCTGGGCGAAACGCTCAGCGGCGGCGAGCGCCAGCGCATTGGCCTGGCCCGCGCCTTCCTGCATGACGCGCCCTTTATGCTGCTGGATGAGCCCACCAGCAACCTGGACAGCCTGAATGAAGCCATCATCCTCAAATCCCTTCGGCAGGAGGCTGCGGGACGCACGGTGGTGCTGGTATCCCACAGGGCCTCCACCATGCGCATCGCTGATGAGACCCACTCGGCAGAAAACGGCCGGGTAAGCTAAAAAACACAGGAGAGGCAATCATGAACCCCAAAAGACTGATTTTCCTGATCCTGGGCTGCGTATGCCTGGCGCTGGGCACCATCGGCATTTTCCTGCCAATACTGCCCACCGTTCCCTTCTATCTGGCCACGGTTTTCTGCTTTTCCCAAAGCTCCCGGAAGCTGCACGACTGGTTCATTGGCACCAACCTGTATAAAAAGCATCTGCAATCCTATGTGGAAAAGCGCGGCATGACCGCAAAAACCAAGCGCAGCGTGATCCTTTCGGTCACGCTGCTGATGGGGTTTGGATTTTATATGATGGCCCGCAAGGGGATCTGGATCCCCTGTGTGATCCTGGCCATTGTATGGATAGCCCATCTGGTGTACTTCCTGTTTGGCGTAAAAACCATTCAGCCATGATCCCATCCGCCGGTTCAGCCGGCGGCTTTTTTTACAGCAGGATGCACAGCACGCCGCCATCCCCCTCGTTCAGGATCTTTGTCAGCGCGGCGCGCACCTTTTCCTGGGCGTCGGGCGGCATACGGGTGAGTTTGGCCGCCAGCCCTTCCTTGATCAGGTCCTCCAGGCTGCGGCCAAAGAAATTGGTCTGGAGGAGCTGGTTTTCATCCTGCTCCCAAGCCTGGCGCAATGTGGCGGCAAAGTCATCGGTCTGCTCCTGCGTACCCAGCACGGGCGATACCTCGGTTTCAATATCCGACCGGATCAGGTGCATGGCCGGCGCCTTGGCCCGCATGCGGATGGCGTATCGGCCGCCCTGTTTGCTGACCTCCGGCTCATACAGCTCCACATCGCTCATGGTGGGCGTTACCAGCCCGTATCCCGTTTCATTGGCCTCCCGAAGGGCGTTGGCCACCCGGTCATATTCCTTTTTGGCGGCCACCAGCTCCTTCATAAGCCGGAGCAGATGGCCATCGCTTTCGATCTCCGCGCCGCATTGCTCGCTGAGAACGCGATTGAACAGCCCCTCCTTCAGCGGCAGGGCAAAATGCGCGCTGCCCTCGCCGTAAGCAATTTCCTGCAATTGCGGCGTGCCAATATATTCGGAATCGGCAAACGCCGCAGCTGCCCGCTGCACATCACACATGCGCCCCACGGGCTCCCCAGCGGCCCGCGTCTGCTCCACAATATGCCGGGTCAGCCAATGGCCGTCGTCCAGCGCCGCCGCCCATTCGGGCACCTGGAACCGGAGCTCCCGCAGCGGGAAGGAGGAAAGCACATCCTGCAAAACCCCCTGGGCGTCCTGCGCGGTCAGCTCCTTGGCCGACAGGAGCGTCACCGGCACATCGTATTTTTCACTGAGCGCGTCGCGGAGCTGCCGGGCCTCCCGGCTGTCGGGCGAGGCTGAATTGAGCACCACGGCGAAGGGCTTTCCCAGCGCCTTCAATTCACGGATCACCTGTTCCTCCGCAGGCACATAGGAAGCCCTGGGAAGATCGGTTACCGTGCCGTCGGTGGTTACCACGATGCCCATGGTGGCATGATCGGCCATGACCCGGCGGGTACCCAGCTCCGCGGCTTCCTCAAAGGGGAGCTCCTTATCGGACCAGGGCGTAGCTACCATCCGGGCGGCTTCCCCCTCCTGGGTGCCCTGCGCCCCGCGGATCAGATAACCCACCGAATCCACCATGCGGATCCTGGCCGCCGCATGATCGGGCAGCTGCACCGACGCCGCTCCGTCCGACGGCACAAACCGCGGCTGGGTGGTCATGACGGCGCGGCCGGATGCGCTTTGGGGCAATTCGTCCACGATCCTGTCCCGGCGCGGCCCGGGAGCGATCATAGGCAGCACCAGCTCATTCATAAATCCGGTAATAAAGGTACTTTTCCCGGCGCGCACAGGCCCCACCACGCCGATGTAGATTTCTCCCTGCGTGCGCTCCGCAATATCCCGATAAAGAGGCGCGGTCCCCCGCGCTGCTGTCTCAGCCATGGCACATCCTCCTTGCTTGCCGTTGCTGAAACACATTATGCTGCAAATTATCAAATCATGCGCTTTTCCCCTTGCAATGTATAAAAAAACGGAGTATGCTGGCTTTGTATTTTCTTGAGGGAGGTTTCTATGGCAAGTTCCCGTTCCATGGATATGACCGAAGGGCCAATCGCGAAGCAGCTGATCTCCTTTGCCGTTCCCATGCTGATCGGCCTGGTTTTCCAGCAATTATACAACACGGTGGACACCATCGTGGTGGGCAATTTTGTCAGCGCCCAGGCGCTGGCGGCCGTGGGCACCACCGGTCCCCTGATCAATACGCTGCTGGGCTTTTTCAACGGATTTTCGGCCGGCGCCACCGTGGTGATCGCCCGGGCCTTTGGCGCCCGCAGCCCCCGGGATGTGCAGAACGCCGTGCACACCACCATCACCATGACGCTGATCCTGGCGCTGGTGATCACAGCGGCCGGGCTGCTGCTGACGCCGGTGCTGCTCAGGCTCATGCGCGCTCCCGACGATATGCTGCCCGAGTCCACCACCTACCTGCGCATCTATTTTATGGGAATTTCCGGGCTGATGCTGTACAACATGGGCGCCGGCATTTTGCGCGCCGTGGGCGACAGCCGACGCCCGCTGTATTTTTTGATCTTTTCAGCCATTG